>NZ_LMOM01000016.1 GCF_001424185.1 Deinococcus sp. Leaf326
TGCCCTGCGCTGGAAACCAGAACGACTGGTGACCTTTCTGGAGGCGATCATCAGCCCTTTTTCAGCGTCAGGAGCAGTAAAAAATGAAGTTGTCATCTACTAAGAACGCAGATCACTGCGCCTGGCTGGAAGTCACCCCGCCCTGGCTGCGTGATGAGGGGCAGGGCGGATTCATTGCCCGTTTCGAGGCGGCTTACACGACGCTGACCGCCCTGGTCCAGCCCTCTCTGCCGCTTCTGCCTGTGCTGGGGGCTTCAGGTGGTGCTGGGGAACAGGTCAGGGACGACACACCGGAGCGATTGAGCGTGCAAGACGCGGCGAAGGCGTTCCAGGACTGGGCGCGAGCGCACGCGGCGGCCGAGCAGGTGGCGGGGCTGAGCGAGGAGACGCCGGCGGCGGTGCGGCTGGCAGTCCAGGAGGCCTATGAAGAGGCGGCGCAGGTAATGGACGGGTACTCGGCGGGGAGGTTGCGGGGGTTGGTGAGGGTGGTGGAAGGGTTGGGGTGAGGACTAACTCGTCTTAGTCACCCACAAGAGAAGGCCCCCCGGCACATGCCGGGGGGCCTCTCACTTCACCTCTTAGGCAACGCGGCGCTGTGCCATTCCGACCACCTGGCGCACGCTGCCCGCGAGCACGAGCGGCCGCCCGTTGCTCAGCGTCAGCCCCGGCACCCGCACCGCGTACACGTCCTGTGCGGTCTGGGTGGCCTCGAAGCCCTCGAAGCCCAGGCTTGACAGCTCGCGTGTGATCTGCTCGATGTCCGCCCGGATCGGCGCGTCACGCAGCTCGCGCGCCGTCTCCAGTTCGGCATAGACGATCTCCTGCGCCACCACGTCGGCGCGGGGCGCGTCCGGGTACGCCGTGCCTTCACGCAGCGCCTGCTGGGCGATGCTGTACGCGCTCCAGGGGTCATACTGCTGCGCCTCGGTGCTCACGATGTAGGCGTAGCTGCCGTCGCTGGCGTGCCGGATGCTCAGCTTGTCGGGGTCGGCGTCCACATGGTTTGCGGCGCGGGCGGCAGCGATGGCGCGCTCACAGGCTGCCGCGCTGTAGTCGCGGTCCACGCTCACGCTGCACCCGGCCCGGACCAGCTCGCCCCGGTACAGGGCAGCCTCAGCGGTCCAGCGCAGGTCCTGCGAGCTGTCGAAACGCGAGAAGCTCAGGGCGCCCGTGATGTGCTCGACCTGCTGCACGCTGGGGCCGTCCACCCAACGCACCGACACCGAGCTGCCCATGCTGTAGCGGCTGATGCGCACCGAGAACTTCGTGCCGGGGAAGGCCTTTTTCAGGTCCTCGCGGTAGTAGGCGGCGACTTCTTTCGTGTCCATGCTGCGGTAGTCGGGCATGTTCGGCTCCTTCGGTAGATCGGGGATTTCAGGAGCGCCCTCTTTCGACGGGGAAGCGCTCTCTGATGCCCTTATAGTATCAGACTCCTGATATATGTCAATAGGTTGATACTACAGCGTGGATACAGTGAGGTCACGCGGATCGCTCCAACCGGATCTCGGCCACCTGGTAGCCGAGCCTACCGATGGCCTCTTCGATAGCTTCCGGCGCGGCCGTGCGGTCGCCGCTCTTGAGCTGGTGTAGACGTTGGCGGCTGTAGCCCAGATCGCGGGCCGTCTGGGCGAGGGGCTGGCCCCGCTCGTCGAGAAGCCGTGCAAGCTGTTCAGCGAGCTGCCGCTTGAGCGGGCCGGGCGTCGCTTCTGGCTTCTGGCGCGTGGGCGGATGAGCGGCCTTTTCCCTGACCAGGGTGCCAAGGTCCTGAAGCTGTTTGGGGTCCAGGCTGAACCATTCCCCATGCCGGCGATGCTCTAGCAGAGCCAGGTGCACGGCCTGTTCGGAGGCGTAAGCATCGGCGGACGGCTCGGCGATAAGCAGCTGCAGCTCTGCCCCAGTCTGGTTCCTTAGGGTCTGTACGCGGCCCTGCACGTCAATGGAATGGCCGATTTTCACGCGGCCGTTGTCGGGGTTCAGGATCACGTAAACGAAACCGGTCATTCCCCAATTTCCAGCGTCAGCACATCCGTAAGCGTGATCGGCTGGCCGGTCATCCGCCGGAGTGCGCCAATGATGCTGCCCAGCACGTCGAGGTCTGGACGCCGGGTGGTGCCGTCGTACATGCCGCGCAGGGTATTCATGGCGATCTTGGCTTCTTTCTGGACGGCGTACCGCGTCACGCCGTGCGCGTCCATCGTTTCCTTCAGTTTCCAGACCACTGTCACCGTCTCAGGTATGTCCATAGGTTGATAGTAGCAGACACTTGACATGTGTCAATACTCTGATACTATAGAGGCATCAGAGAAGGCGCTTCCCCGTCGAAAGAGAGCGCCTTAACTGAAATCCCCCGATCTACCGAAGGAGTCGAGATGAATCTTACCACCACCCGCACCTGGAACCTGACGCTCCTCGTCCGCGAGTGCGGCGTGGTGACCGGCACCGCCGAGTACACCGTCACCCTGTACCGCGTGGGCGCCGACCTGGCCGGCATCGTGAACGGCGAGCCCGACACGGCCACCCGCGTGATCCTGCTGCTGGAAGCGGCTGAGCACCTGGAACCCGTCGCCGAGGAACAGGTCGAGGTCATCGGCAACGCGGTCGCCTGCGAGCTGCACAAGACATTGGGCCGCCTGAAGTTCAAGGACCACTACGCGACCGCCGCCGAGGCTCTGGGCCGCAGCGTGCGCTCGCTGGCCCGCCTGACCGCCGATGAGGCCGCCACCGTGCGCAGCTACGCCTACGGGCAGTGGGGGATGGTCGGCTGACCCGACCGGGGGCAACGTGCCCCCACCGCCCCCGGCCTCTCGCCTCTCGCCCCCTGGAGTGACCCCATGCTGACCCTGAACCCCCTGCCCGATGATTTCTCCTACATCACCCTCACCCTGAAACGCCACCTGACGTTTCTCGAAAGCATCTCGGCGGCGGCCGCGTTGGGGTATGCCCTGCGCCGTATGAACGGCGAGAGCCTGGGCGATCCGCAGACCATCGTCCGCCCTGACGGGATTACGGTGATCACGTTCTTTTTCGACTCGACGAAATGCTTTAGGAACAGCTACAGCTTTGAGGAAGCCTTCCAGGATGCGGCGACCTTCATTCAGGACGGGTCGCCCATCCGGAGCAGCAACCGGGCAGGGCCGAACACGCGGGGCACCCGGCTCGTCTCGGGAATTGGGCCGGTAGACATAGAGATCACGGTGAGTGACCAGGAACCCCTGCCGGAGCCCCAGCCGGAGCCGGACAACGCCTACAGCCGGTGGTTTGGTGGGGCACTGTAGGCCGGAGCGGGGCGGGCAGCGGGGCTAGGGGGTGACCTCTGGCCCCTATCCTTGCGCTATGTCCCGGATCTACGCCACGGCCACCCACCTCCCCAGCGGCGAGGTGACGCGCACCCTCGGCCCCTTCGAGACCCTGCACGCTGCCCGTGCGGCCGTGATCGAGTCGGTCGGTCAGGTCCTGATCTGGGAACGGCAGAGTACGGGCGCGTTCGTCGCCGAGAAGTATCCGCTGCTGTGGGTGGTCGAGGCGCGGTCGGAGTCGGGGCCGCCGGGTGGGTGCGCGATCTGCTGAAACGACGAAAGGCCCCACCCTGCCCAGGCGCGAAGCCGAAGCAGGGTGGGGCTCTTTAGGAGGTTAGAAGGTGACGCGCCCGGCCAGCGCGGCCGACTTGCTCAGGCGCGGCTTCACCCACATCGTGTACGCGAACTCCAGCCCCTTGACGAGACTGCGCAGCGTCTCGGCCGTGAGCCACCCGCGCAGCGGCAGCGGCAGGCGCGGCGCGAGGTACTGCTGCAGCAGCTGGGCCAGCACCAGGATCACCAGCTCGCGGGCCGAGGTGCCCTTGATCTCCGGCAGGAGCTTGCCTACCACCTCAGAGACGATGTTGCGGATCTCCGGCGCCAGCGTCAGCGCCTCGACCATCGTCAGACCGCCGTCGCTCCGGGCCGCCACAAGCAGTTTCCCGATCAGGCGGTCGCACTCCCGGAGCACGTTGGCGAGCGGCTCGACGAGCTCGCTATTGCTCAGCGGGACCGTCGTGGTGGCCGGCGTATCCAGGGCGGGCACCTGGGGCAGCGGCGCCGTGCCGAATGTGCCGCCGGACGTGCCGGCGCTCTGGCCAGTGGGCAGCGGTACAGGGCGCGTGGTCGGCACCGGGCCGGTCGGCAGGGGCACCGGACGAGTCTGCACCTGGACCGTCTTCTCGATCACGACCCCTTTGGCGGCGCGGTCGCGGAGGATGGCGGCGATCCGCGGGTCGATGTTCTGGGGCAGTGCGGGGATGTTCGTCATGGTCAGCTCCTGAAACGGGCGCGGCCCCGCCACGTGGGCAGGGCCGGGAGAGGGCGGATTGTCAGCACCCGGAGGTGCGGCGGGCCTATTTGCTGCGCTTAAGCACGAGGTCGCCCGAGCGCCGGCGCCACACCGTCAGCCCCTGGTACGTCCACGGTCCACCGGGCTCCGGGTACACCAGGCGCAGCTGCTCAACGAGCGCCGCATCAAGCAGCACGCCGTCGTATTTCGCCGGCTTACCGTCCCAGGCCACCGGCTCCGGGTCGCCCTCCCCCTTCGGTACCAGGAGCACCTGCGGAGGCGTGGCGCTCAGGACGGCCCAGGCCTGCCGGAAGCGCGCCAGCCGGTCGGGCAGGCCGTTGGGCTTGTTCGTGAAGCGGTTGCGCCCATTGATCGCCGCGCTGATGGTCTCGACCTGCGAGTCGCCCCCCAGATCCGCCCGGCTGTTCAGGCCGTGCGAGGCCCAGTAGTCGCCGGCGATCAGGGCGCCGATGGTCGGCTGCTCGGCGAGCTGCGGGTTCCCTTCCAGGTCGTAGCCCAGGCGGCGGCCGTAGGTGCGGTAGTTGGCCCGGCCCGTCACCTGAATGGGTCCTCTGCCCATGTAGCGCTTGCCGTCGCCGGGCTGCGTGTTGCCGAGGTTGGCGCGGCCCTCGTAGCCCAACTGGGCGGGCGTGGGTCCCCAGATCTCGCGCGTGAACTTCAGGCCCACGCTCTCGTGCATGAGTTGCGAGAGCCAGTGCGCCAGGCGCAGCGGGGTGTCGATCTCGAAGCGCACGGCCGCCGCGTTCAGGGCTGCAGCCCACTCCTGGGCGACGGCGAGCGGCATTCCGGGATAGCCCAACTTCTGGAGGAGTTGCGGCGTGATCTTCATAGGGCTCCTTTCAGGCGCAGGATCTCGACGTGCGCCTGGGCGAGGGCGGTGCGGGTGGTGTCCAGTTCGGCGTCACGCTGGGCGATCTGCTGCCCCTGGTCGGTGAGCTGGTGGCCCTGCTCCGTGAGCTGCAGGTCCTGTTGGGCGATCAGGGTGCGGGCCTCGACCAGCTCCTTGCTGAGCTTGACCTCGCGGCGGGTCGCGGCCATCAGGCGCCACGTGATGCCGACCAGGCCGAGATTCAGCAACAGGAACGAGAGGGTCAGGGGCGTGGCGCTGAAGTGGCCACGCGCGAGGTTGAAGGCGACCCCAACGGCCACGGCTGCCCAGAGGCAGCGCTGAGGGACGTTGAACTCATCCCAGCGCTGCCAGAGCGCCCGCCCGATGTGGACGGCCACGAATGCCCGCAAGGCCTCCTGGACCACGGGGGGGCCGATCACGGTATCGCCGAGGTCCGCGAGGAAGGAGCTGTACCCGTAGGCGCAGACGATCAGGCCGTAAATGGCCAGGACCACGAGCGGGCGCATGATCGGCGCGAGGAACGTCCAGACCTTACGCATGGTCGTCACCTCCGGGCGACGTGGGCGGGGGCGGTGGTGCGGGTGGATCGGTTGGATCGGTTGGAGGAGGGGTGCTTGACGAGCCGCCGCCGTCGAAGCTGACCTTCATGCCCTTCAGCCGCCCCACGAACTCGCCGGCCGACTTGACCATGCTCCAGGCCCACTGGAGCGCGTCTCGGCCGATGTACGCCCCGAGAATGCTGAGGCCCACGCTGGCCCGCCAGTCGGTGGTGGTTTTAGTCAGATGCTCGAAGGCCCAGGTGATGAGCAGCGGGATGCACATGCCGGCCATCACGCCCAGGCCCACGTCGCCCAGGAAGCGCATGAGCACGAACGTCTCGCCCTCGCGGCGCTTGGAGGCCTCGTTGCTGAGGCTGGTGAACAGGGCGGCCAGGAACACGAACAGCAGCTGCCACAGCTCGCTGTTGGACAGGGGGAAGTCTCCGGTGACAGCGGCCTCCTTGGCCGTGAAGGTCAGGGCCAACATGATGAATAGGCTCTTGGTCATGGCACCCTCCGGGGCTCAATGAAGCGGACCCAGCGCAGGCCCTTGTCCCGCCACTCGACCCACCAGTCGGCGGGGACGCGGCGGGTCACGCGCTCGCCGGGCCGCAGGGTGAAGAGGCCGGGAGGGGCGTCGGGTTGGGTGCCGGTGCGGCTGGCGAAGCGCACGTAGGCCGCGCCCTGGCAGCCCTCGGCCGGCTGGACGGTAACGAGGCGGCCGGGGACGTAGCGGCTCGTGCTGCTGCTGACGCGAATGGTGCAGGTGGGGGTGAAGGTCGGGGCCGGGGCAGCCGCCAGGGCGGCGCTGGCCAGCAGCAGGGTGAGCGTCAGGCGCACATGGGTCCTCGTCGGCCCGGCAGGAATGAGGACCGCCCCAGGCCGGGCGCTGGGGCGGAAGGGAAGCTGTCTCTTTGGTGGCTTAGATGTACGGGTAGGCGCTCAGGTCCCAGGTCTGGTATCGCAACTCGCGCAGGGCCTGGCGCTTCTCGTCCGGCGTCCGGGCACTCAGGGCCGCCGCGTAGGCCGCATGAGCTTCTTGCGGGATCTCGTCATACTCCGTGATCTCACAAGCCTCGTTGTACCGGCGCAGGGCGCGGTCTAAACGGGCGTCCAGCGAGAACCAGTTCAACATCCAGTCATCATGTCTTGAGACATGTGACATAGATGTCACGTCATCCGTTCCCATTCCAGGCCCGGCGCTGGGTCGGGAAGAGGGGAGCGAGCTTGTCTCTTTGGGGAGGTCAGAACGTCCGGGACTGCTCCAACCAATTAAAGCCGTCGAACGCAAAACTGATCCGTGCGCCGGCCGGCGGCGTCACGTCTTGGTAGCCCGCCAATCTCCAGTTCCCCACTGGGTACGTCCCGCCCAACTCCTGTGCCAGGGTCGCCAGATTGTTCTCGAAGAACAGCGTCACCACATCATCCGGCGCGCCCTTCGTCATCCCCCGGAAGGTTGTCGCCTCCTCCGGGTTGATCTTGACCAGCGTCGCCGTCACCGGGATATGCGCCGCATACCCCGCTGTCGTCACCGCCGCTTTCACAGTCGGCACGAAGCTGTTCTGCGCCATCGACGTGTAGCCCACGTTGTGCAGGCTGGCCGGCACCGACGTGTTGTAGCTCCCGATCTCCCCCTTCGCATTGCCTCCGAAATAGCACCCCCGGATGTCCAGATTCCCGACCATCAGTGCTGCTGTGGTCGGGTTTCCTGCCGCGTCCGGCACGCTGATGCCCAGGCCGTACTGCTGCGTCTTCCCACTTCCCCGCGTGTCCGTGCTCCGCACCTCACGCAGCTTGATCCCCGTTGCCCCTCCCGACGTGGCCAGCGTCAGCCCGTTCACCTGCCGCGTGGGACTGACGTTGCCGTAGTTGTTGTCCTCCAGCACCGCCTTATCCACGGTCACTCCCGCCACGTAGTCCAGTTGCAGCCCCGACGACCTGTTCCGCCGCGCCTGAATGTTCTCGAACAGCACATCGCGGATGTACTCGGCCAGATTTGGCCCGGTATCGAACCCGTTCGCGGCATTGTCCTCGGCGATGGCGTTGCGCACAGTCAGGTTGTGCGCCAGTCGGTAGAAGTAGAAGCCCGCTGCCCCCACACCGTCCTCGTCGAACCCATTGCGCCGGGTGCGGATGCCGTCCACCAGGGCATTCGGGGTGCCGATGGCCGCCCCGTCCAGGCCGCAGTCCTCAAAGAATCCGCCGATGAGGCGCCCGTCGCGCCCGTCCCAGCCCGCCGCGATCTGCGCGGCGCTCAAGCCCAGGTCGGTCGTCGCCTCGAAGCCGGGGAACCCCCCGGACTCCCCAGGCTTCTTGCGGCCACAGCGAGAGATTCGGGCATTCTCGACCTGCCAGGCCAAACAGCCCGAGAGGTAAGCGCCCATGTCACCGAAGTCCTGGATGGTGGCGTCATGGAGCCCGAAGCGCGCAGCCCGGACGGCGGCCACTGCCTTGAACCGGCGGGTCTGATTCGTGTAGTCCCCGGAGATATTCAGGCCGTACAGGGCCACGTCTGCTGCGCCCTGGGCGCAGAAAATGGCGTCTTGAGCGGGAATGGTGGTCGAGGGGTCGATGATGATGCGGGCGCGTCCGTTGCTGAAATCGTGCACCGATCCGGCTGGGATGTTCATCTGATACTGCGGGGCGAGCCTGAAGAGGGCGTCCGGCCACAGCGCCCGTCGCGCCGCCGCGATTTCGAGCATGAAGCGGTAGTAGGCGTTGTTGTCCTCCAGCTGCCCGTTGCCGCGCAGGTAGTTCAGGACGTTCACCACAATCCGGGTCTGAATGTTGATGCTGCCGATGCGCTCGCGTTCCGTAATGTCGGCGGCGCGCAGCATCGCGTCCTCCAGTGCCGAGGCTCGCGCACCCGAGGCCAGGGCCACGGTGCGCCCTGTCTCGGCCGTGCCGGACCACGCGATGTCCAGCACGTCTCCTTGCGGCGACACCCAGCGGTAGAGCCCAGCCGGGTCGCCCGCGTGCGGCTCCCGGCCTAGGCTGCGCAGCGCCGCGCTCGTGCGGGCCTGCTCGGTCACGTCGGCCGCCTGAACCACAGCCGCCGCCACCTGCTCCTGCTGCACCTGGGTCTGCGCCAGGGCCTCGACGACATTCAGGCGCTGCTCCTCGGAGATCAGCGTCTCGCCTGGCACCAAGCCGAATGCCGACAGGTCCCAGCCGCCCCCACCCGTATCGCGCGGGTGGCCCTTGATCACGATGGGCAGCGCCCGCACGCCCGGTCCTTCCGGCGTGACCGTCACTGTGACCAGGCTGGTCAGCGGGTCGCCCAGCTCCGGCGCGAAGGCCTTCAGAAAGGGCGTATCGGCGGTCTTGCCCTCGTGGATCTCGGCCCACTGACCGTCCACCCGCACGGCCCAGCCGTCGTAGCGTCCCCCGGCCATCTGGGCGGCCACGCGGTAGGGCGCTGCGTGTTCGAGTTTGACTGGACCACCCGTGCTGCCCGGCGGCAGCAGCACGCGGCCCGTGATCGGAATGAGTTTCGCCATGAAGCTCCTAAAAGTCGTGCCCATCCTCGCTGTCGGGGTCGGGCACCTCGGCGAGGATCAGGGTGAGGGTGAGATTCGCCATCCAGCTGAAGCGCTCCTCGGTGGGCACGCCCACGAGGTCGGCGCCCAGCAGCGGGGTCTCGCGGCGGCCGTCGCGGTCGTAAGAGGTCGCCCGACGCAGATCCTGCCGCAGCTCCCGCAACCACAGGCTCAGGGCCGCCTCGCTCTCGGCATAGACCTTCCCGGTCAGGGTCATGGCTTCTGGATCGGGCAGGCCGTCCGAAAGGTCGAAGGTCTGCCGGAACCCGTGTGCGCGCACGAGGTTGCGGGTGGTCGTAAAGGGCGCGAGCTTCTCGGGCTTGAGGGTACCCGGCAGTGCCCGGCGCTTCTCGGGGGTGGTGATCCAATACTGCTCGTCGCTCACGCCGCCCCCCGTTTCTGCCCTGCATAGGGCAGCGCGGCGGTCAGGATCTTCGTGCTGGCCTCCCCCCGGCTCCAGGTCACCACTGCGCCCGCCGCGTGCTGAGTGACCCCGCCGACGATGCCGCACAGTGCCTCGGGAACCGTGATCAGGAAGGGCGGGACATGCACGCCCGGCAGGCTGAACTCGTAGGTCGGCCCGATGGCGAAAGGCGCAGCCCAGCCGTAGGGCATGACGATGCCCGCGACGTTCTCAATCCCCAGGGTGGAGGTCGCCGCGAAACGCTGAAGGGTGAAGTACCCGCTCGTGCCCAGGGCCTGGATGCTGGCCGAGAGCTGCGGGGTCATCGCCACTTCCAGCGGCACCTGCCAGCGCTGCTGGTACACGCCGCTGGCCTTGTAGGTGACCGGCGCCGAGATCATAGGCATCCCAGGTGCTGAGAGCAGCAGCGTGACCTCGATGGGGGCGCTGTCCACCTCGACGTTCATCGTGATCTCAACGAACACCTCCTGCACCCGTCCCTGCTGGGTGAGGATGTCGAACTGCGGGTTAATAATCCAGCGCCGCCCAGCGCCGGTCATCGGGTAGCGGAGGTCCAGACCTGACTCGTAGGGCGGCGGCATGAAGACGTGCGGCACGCTCAGCGTGCGCGGCTCCACGGTCGCCTCCCCCAGTCGCCGGGGCGCGAAGGGCGGTACGTCGCTCCGCGAGAAGGTGCGCGCGGGCCAGCCGTCGTCAGCGGACAGCCGAGCGTCCGACACGTAATCGGTCACTGACCATCCGAGATTCCGGAACCCGTAGGCCCGGTGGTCTACGGTGTAGAGCGCTGGGGTGGCCCCCTCGGGCCGCCCGATGATGCCTGCGAGGTCCGCACTCACGCCGGCCTCGCTGTTGGGGTAGGGCTCCAGCGCCGTGTTCACGGCCTCCTCGCGGGTCTGCTCGGCCGTTGCGGTAGGCATAGCCACCCCGAAGGCCCGCGTGCCGCCAGGGGTCAGGCCTGCTCCGTCGAGCGCGGCCCCAGCGCCGGTCCCCGGGCGGCCCAGGAAGGCGCTCTCGATTCCGGTGAGGGGCACGCCACTCAGTTCGCCGCGCTGCCGAATAGCGGCCTCGGCGATGGCCCCAGCGATATACCCGGTGCCGTGCTCACTCTCCAACCGTGCGCGGATCATGCGTGGCCAGGCCCGCGTCTCCCACACGGCAGGAAGGGTGGCAAGCCCCAAGTTGCCCGAGCGCAGGGTACCCAGCGGCCCGAACGACAGGCTCACCTCGATGGCGGTCGCATCGAACTTCTCGTCAGGCACCCCGAAGGAAGGCGCGTCATGGGCCTCGAAGTACAGGCGACGCGGCCGCCACGCCGAGCCGCCCTGTCCGGCAGTGATATTCACGTCAGCTCCTCAGTTGAGTCCAGTCGGTGTTGCCGCCCCGCTGGTCCGTCCAGCGCATGAAGCGGTCGAGAATCGCGCCGAAGAGCCCCACACCCTGGGTGAAGGCGTTGGCCGCCGTCAGGAACTGCGGCGCGCTGGTCTGTACGGCGCTGGCCAGGGTGCTCAGCACGTCGAAGTTGATGGTGCTCGTCAGGGTCGGGGCTTCCACCTTGATCTGGGTGGTCCCGCTGTCGAGCGTGGTGCTGCCGCTGGCCACGTCCTTCGCGTCCACCCCGAAGACGCCCAGCTCCTGCGCGGCCGGCACGAGCACGTTCTGGTAGAGGTCGCTCAGGCCGCTGCTCAGGTCGGAGATGGCCCCCTGGATCTCTTTGGCGATGCCCACCCGGTCGGTCGCGCTGGCCGCCATGTACTTGTCGATCAGCGGCTGGAGCCGCGCCTTGAAGGCTTCCCCGTTCACGAACGCGGTGATGATGCCCTGGAGGATCTGGTCGGCGAGGATGGCCTTCACGTCCACGCCGAGGTCCGCGAACCCCTTCTTGCCGGCGCGCAGCCCGGAGATCATGCCACTGCTGATGCCGGAGGTGATGCTGTCGCGCAGGGTCGCGGTCAGTTCATCGGCCGCCGACCGTGCCGCGTCCGGGTCGATCAGGCGGTCGGTGATCGGCTTGATGCCCTGTGCGAACTGTTCGACCTGAGACTCGAAGGCCCCCATCGAAGCATCCAGCCCGGCCAGGGCGTCGGCCATGCCCTGCCGGTTCCCGTCCTTGAAGGCCTTCAGGTAGGCATCCAGGAAGGGCTGGAGGATGGTCTGAATCCCGGCCGACTGGAGGAACCCGTCAATGAGGCCCTGCACCACGTACTCGGTGAGGCTCGTCTTCAGGGCCTGCGACACGTCCTTGACGCCCAGCTTCCCGGCCTTGAAGCCGTTCATCAGGGCGCCGCTGACGCTGCCGTAGATGGCGTCGCCCAGGCTCGTGGCGATGTCCAGAGCGGCCTGGTCGATCTCGGTGGTCTTGAACCCGAAGAAGCCGAGGATGCCGCCGCGCGAGACGACCTTCGCGTACTGGGACGTGTCGAAGATCTTGACGCCCTTTGTCGCGTCGGCCACAGCCTGTGCGGCCTTCTTCGCGCTGTTCGCGCCGCCCCGGAACAGGTCCACGATGGTGCTGATCAGGGTGGTGATCCCAGCGATCAGGGCGCCCACCCAGTCCCCCTTGGCGAGCGACCCGAGGACCGCCTGCACGCCGGAGACGAAGGTCGAGAGGGCCTGGTCAATGTCCTCGTCTCCAGTCTTGAAGACCTCGCCCAGCGCGCCGATCAGGGCCGAGGCCCCAGCGATGATCGAGCCCTTCCCGCCCTTGCTGCCGCCCTTCTGGAAGTAGGCGGTCAGGCCGTCCAGTCCGGCGCTGATGATCCCCTGAAGTGCCCCGCCCTTGCCCACAGCCTTCGCCACGGTCTGGAGGCGGTCCACGATGGGGCTGGTGCTGGTGTTCCGGATCTTGTTGTCGAGGTCAGCGACAGTCCTGGCGATCTTCGCGTACTCGTCGGTTTCCTCCTTTCCACCATCCTTCAGGCCCTGGAGCCGCCCGCGCCAGTAGGCCAGCGCCGACTTCAGACCCGCGATGTAGGCCGGGCTGCCGTCCTTGCCCTCGCTCTCGGCGATCTGGTAGTTCAGTTCGGTCAGGGCGAGCTTGCTTTCCTGCGCCTGGTCTCGCTGCCCCAGCGTGAAGGCTGCGGCGGCCGCGTCCCCTGCCCCACCGGCCGCGATGATGACGCGGTCGATAAAGTCCTGAAACAGCTGCATGTTGGCTTCCAGACCATCGCGGGTCTGGCGCTCGTCGGGGGCGAGCTCGTCGTCGGTCTTGTTCTCGAAGTCGGCGTAGGCGAGTTTTGCCTTGTCGAGAAAGCCCTGATAGGTATCGAGCAGCCCCTTGTATTTCGCCTCTGCACTGGCGCGCGCGCTCCCCTCGTCATCGGGCTTGCCGATGGCGTCGAGGTCACGCTCGAAGCTCGTGGTCAGCCCATCGGTGTTCTGCATGACGACCTTGCTGGCCGCCGCGCGGGCCGCCTCCCCGGCCAGCTTGATCTTGCGAATGCCCTCGTTGACGGCTGCCAGAGCCGCCTCTCCAGCCTTGCCCATTCCGGCGTAGACCCCCTGCCAGAACTCCAGCGCAGAGAGGGCGAGCTGCCGCTGACGTTCCTCCATGTTCCCCAGACCGTCGAGCTGCTGGTCTATCCGGGTCCGGGCCGCGTCGAGCAGCTCGTCGGATGTCGCCTTCGCGGCGGCGGCCAGGGCCTTGTCCGATGCGAGGATGGCCTGCCCCACTGCCCGCTTGGTGCTGAGCTGGTAGTCCCGCACGCTGTCCGCGCCCCGGCGCTCGATGGCCCCCATGTTCGAGGTGTGCTCGGCCAGGAGCTTGGCCTGCACCTGGTTGAGCGTCCCGTTCTTACGGGCGGCCTCCACAGCGTCGGCGTAGCGGTCGCGCTCGGCCTGTTCCTCGATCTCGCGTGAGGCCGCCACCTCGCGCCGCTTCTGTTCGACGAGCTGCGGCTGGTAGCGCTTACGGATGTCGAGGATCTCCTGTTGGGTCAGTCCCTCCAGACTGAGTGCCTCTTCCTGCGCAGCCTCCAGATCGGCGGTCTGGCGGGTCAGTAGGTCGAGACTGTTCTTGCGGATGGTGTCGCGGGTCTGGCGGTCCACGGTCTTGAGCGCATCGTCGAGCTGGGTTTTAGCGCTCAGCTCGGCCGCGTTGCGGTCGCTCAGGTTCTTCGCCAGGGCGTTGGTCAGGCGCTGCGCGCTCGCGGCGAGGTCGCGGTCCCGAGTGGCTTGTGCCCTACGCAGCTGCTCGTCGGTCACCCCCTGAAGTTTGCTGCGCGCCGTGTAAGTGTCCTGGATCTCCTGACTCTCCCGAACGTTCTCCGCACGGGCGCGGGCGTCGCGGGCGGCTTGGATGCGGGCCCCGTACTGGAGTTCGAGCTGGTACAGGGCCGCGTAGTTGCCCTGCGCAGCGGCCTGATCGTTCGCGTACTGACCCTCCAGATTCTCAGTGGCTGCCGAGGCCTGCGATACCCGGCTCTCCGCGTCCGCCTGATCGAGCTGCTGGGTGGTCAGGGTCTTGCGCTTGGCGATCTCCGCGTCGAGGATGGCCAGCTTCTTCGCGTCGCCGCCGTTGGCGATCACGCGGGCGCGGGCGGCCACGAGTTCGGCGTAGGCCCACTCACCCACCGACTTGCTGAGCTTGTCGATTTCGGAGCGGTAGTCCGCGACCTTCTGCCCCGAGGTCGTCAGGGCCTGCCCCTGGGTCAGGAGGGTGTTGATCCCCCCCTGAAGGGCCACGGGCAGCTCGGCAGCCTTCGCGCGAGCATTTTCCAGCGCCTGCCGGTAGCGCAGCAGGGTGTCGGCGGTGACCTTCCCCGTCTGGACCTGTTGACTGAAGCGCTCATTGAGCTGGCGCAGGTCGCGCTCCAGATTCTGGGCAGCTTTCTGCCGCTCCCCAGCCTGCGACACCTCGGTCGCCGTCGCCTTCTTGGCCTCCTGTACCACGCCGTCGCGGGCGATCTGGGCCTGACGCAGGGTGTTCTCGTAGGCCTGGGCCGAGCGGCGTAGGGCCGCGTCCCGCAGGGCAGGGGTCGTCAGTGCCTTAGCCGCGGCGTCGTCAATGGCCTTCTGAGCGAGGGCCACCTTCGTCTTCGCGGCCAGTTCCGAGTCTGCCTGCCGGCGGATGACCTTCTCGCGCTCGGCGGCCGTCCCCACGAAGCGCTGCAGCTCCTGTTGGTTCAGGAGGTCAATGCGCTCCAGCGTGAGCCGGGCGTCGGCCACCCGACCTTCACGCAGCTGCCCGTCGAGCTTGGCCTGTTCGTCTTTCAGGGTCTTGCCCGATTCCTGAATGGACCGTAGCCGGTCGGTCTCGATCTCGCGCAGGCTGTTCTGGTAGGTCGCCCGGGCAGTGGCCAGGGCCTGCTTCTGGTTGCTGGGGTCCAGCTTGCGGGCCGCCGCCTCGTCGATCTTGAGCTGCGCCTGGGCGATCTGCTTCTGAGCAGCTGCGACCTCGTTCGCATTCGAGCGGACCAGCTTCGCACGGGCGACCTCATTGGTCCCGGCCTGCAAGAGGGCGCGGGCCTGGATGGTCTGGAGCCGCTCAAGCGCCGAGCGTGCCTCGCTCAGGCGGCCCTGTTCAGCCTCGCGGGCGATGGTGGCCCGCTCGGTGTTCGTCTTCTTCTCGAACTCGGTGCGGGACTTCAGGGCGGTGCGCTCGTAGTCCAGGACCTTCTGGGCCGCGTCCCCGTTGAGCTTGACCCACTTGGCGATTTCGCGGTCGGCGTTGGCCTGAACGGTCCCGCCCACACGGGTACGGGCCTCCAGACCGGCGAGGTCTTTGGCGCGGGTCTGGTACTTGCGGTACTCGGCTTCGGTGACACCCGCGAGGTCGTCGTTGCCCTTCTTGTTGCGGGTCTCGATGGTCTTCCAGACGTCGGCATTTTTGGTCTTGAAGGCCGCGATGCTCTGGTTCACCTTCGTCAGCCACACGTCGTTGCCAGACTTCAGCGCGAGCTGGTACTGGTTGAACAGGCGCTGGCCTTCCGCGAGGGCCTTCTGGAGCTTCGCGTTCGGGGTGTCGCCCGTCAGGGGCGTGCCACTGAAGCCCGTGGCTGCCCCGTACAGGTCATCGCCTCGGATGTAGCCCGAGACCTTGCCCAGCCGGTTTACATCCACGTCGTCCACCGGGTTCCTGCCCTTGGTGGCCGCGTTGCTGACCCGGTTGTTCCCCCGGACCTTGCCGTTCCCGATGTAGATGCCGACGTGCCCGGCACCGCCGTCCTGGTAGAAGACGGTATCGCCGGGCTTCAGGTCGTTCACGCCTGTAAAGGTCCGCAGGAGGCCTGCGGCCTGGGCGTTGCGCTGCGCGTCGGATGCCTCGACCACGCCGTTCCTGTTGCTGTCTTTCTGGAACAGGGTGTTGACGTAGTTGGCAATCTTCGGCTCAGCCTTGCCCAGGGTCATGCGGACCCAGCGGGCGCAGTAATCCACCACGCGGTCGGCCTCACGGTTCCCGGTGGCGCGCAGGGTCTGCTCAGCGATGCGCAGACCCACCTCGGTCGCGGCGCCAGCACGCACCTGCCCCGGCAACAGTGGCCCCTGACCGGTAAGGGTGTTGGGATTCCTGGCCTGATTCTGAGCGCGAGCCGCTTCCAGTTCCTTTTTCGCAGCTTCCAGTCGGGTCTCTGCGAGCTTGATGGCCTGCGGATCGACTTTCACTGTGCGGTTGCCGAAGATGTCCGCGCCGGTGATGCTCCCAGCCTGTGCATCGCTGAGCATCTGGTTTGCCAGCAACACCTTTGCCGTGGCGAGGCTGAGTTTGTCGCCTGCCGCCCGGAGCTGGGCCACCCGCTTCAGTAGAGCCTCTTGTGACCTGTTGGCGTTCTGATCGATGGTGTCGTAGATGTTCTGGGTGTCGTTGATGATGCTGTTGGCATACCCCGCGATCCCGGCGGCTACGGTGGCGATCAGGCCGATGGGGTTGCTGGCGACGAAAGCCTTGAGGGCTAGACCAACCCCCGCGATCATGCCGGGCAGGGCCACGAGGATGCCACTCAGGGTCGCCCAGGCGCTGACCGTCGCGGTGGCGACCACGTTCGCGCGGAACGCCAGGAAGGCGACGCCGGCAGGCACGAGGTAGCCGGTCAGCTCATCGAGGTGGCTACCCAGGTTTCCGGCCTGGTCCACGAGGCTGCTCATGGCCGAGACCAGAGCCAGGGCCGCAGGGGCAAGCTGTTCGCCGAGCTGCTGCTTGAGCACAAGCACCTTGTTCGACAGCTCGGCCTGCACCGCGGCCAGGGCGGCCGTGCGTTCCTTCGCGGCGAGGTCGGCCGTGCCCTGACGGGTCAGCGCCTCGGTACGCTCATCAAGAAGGCGAGTGCCTTGGCTGTTGGTGGTGTTGTAGGCATCGAGAAGGGTGGTCGCGGTGCGTACGCCGTCGGACCCGAAGATGGTCTCCAGCGTGGCCAGCTTCTGCTCGTCGGTGTAGCCCTTCAGGCCACCCGCGAGCTGCTCGACGATCTCGCGCAGGCCCTTCATCTTGCCGGTGCTGTCGAACGCGCTGAACCCGATGGCGCGCATGGCCGCCGCCGCCCCCTCGGTGTTGGGGGTAAATGCCGCCGTGAACGCCTTGAAGCTGGTCCCAGCGTCGGATGCACTGATCAGGCGGTCGCGCATCAGGCTCATGACGGCCGTGAAATCGGTGACGTTGATTCCTGCCGTCCGGGCTGCACTGCCGCCTGCCGCGATGGCGAGACGGAAGTCTTCAAGCTTCAGTGCCGAGACGTTCGCGGCGTTCGCCAGGAGGTCCGGAACCTTCGCCGCCTCGGCACCTTCGATGCCAAAAGCCTTCATGGTCCCGACCAGGATCTCGCTGGCGACGCTCAGGTCCTTGACGCCCGAGGCAGCGGCCAGGGTCGCGGCCGTCTGGAGGCCTCCATTCAGGATCTCCGCCGTGTCCAGACCACGCGAGCCGAGTTCCTCAATGGCCTGGGCGGCCTGGTTGCTGTTGAACCCCAGTTTGGTGAGGGACGGGTCCTGGGCCAGACTGGCGAGCTGCTGCCCGAGGCCCCGGCCTTCCTGCCCGAACAGGCCCAGGGTGGCCTTCGCGTTCTGGATGTTCTGCTGGAAGGTAGCGAACTCGCTCACCGCGCTGCTGAAGATGCCCCCCAGCGCGAACACGGCCGCGCCGATCCCGGCGATGGCGATCCCGACTGGCCCGGCGATGGCCCCGATGCCCCCCAGCCCGGAGGCGAAGGTGGTCGCCTGCGCAGCGGCCGCGCCGAGGCTGCCCCCGGCTGCCGCTGCGAACTGCGGCAGGGACTTCAGGGCGTTGGCGACGTTCCCGGCCAGGCTGACCTGGGTGAAGACCCCGTTGAGCGCATTCTGCTGGCTGGCCAGCTGGGAGCTGAGCTGGTTCAGGCCCTTGAGCTGGGTCTGGGTGGCCGTGCCACGCTCACCGACCGACCGAATGCGGGTCTCCAGACCCTTGAGGGCGGCCTCGTAGGCCTGGGTGGCCTGCCGCTGCCCGGAGAAGTTGAAGCGCCCAGCGGCAGCGGTCGCGCGCTCAAACTCGGCACGCGCTGCAGCCACGTCGCTGCGCAGCTTCGTGATGCTCTGGTCGTTGATCCGGCTCGACCCTTTCGACAGGCCGGACATGACCCGTTCCAGGGCCTGGGCTTCCTTGCTGCCTGCCGCCAGTCCCGCCGCCATGCCCTGGCCGGCGGTGCGGATGCGCTCCATCTCGCGCAGGTAGCCCTTGAGTCCGGTGGCTCCGCGCTCGTACTGGCTCTGGGCGGTCTGGAGGTCGCGGGCAAGCTGGGAGACGGCCTGAGTCTGGACCTGGGCCGCCTGCCGGGTGGCGGCTGCCTGTTGCTGGGCCGCTTCCCGAGCGAGACGGGTGTTGAGAGCGAGGGTGGCGCGGTAGGCCTGGGCCGCCTGTTGGTCGGCCGTGGCCTGAGCCTGAGCGGCCTGTCTCGCGGTTGCCGCCTGTTGCTGTGCGGCTTCACGGGCCAGCCGGAGGTTCAGCGCCAGGGTGGCGCGGTAATTCTGGGCGGCCTGTTGGTCGGCTGAGGGGGCACGTCCACCTGAAGGGGGACTGCCGCCGCCAGTCCCGCCCCCGTTGCCCCCACTGCGGGCTTCTTTGAGCTGCCGGGCGGCGTCTTTCAGTTCGGCAGCCACGGTCTTCAGACTGGCAGTCACGGTAGCGACCTTCGTGGCCAGGAGATCGAGTCTCAGCGCGGCCCGCAGATCCCGCTGGATCTGGTCACGAGCGGCGCGCGCGTCGGCTATGGCCTTCGACACGTCGAGGCGCAGGGCGAGCTTCGTGTTCCCCACACGTTCCAGGTCGCGGGCCATCTGAGTGACGGCCTGCCGCACGCCGGTAATGGCAGCGGCCGTGATGACCCGCAGGTCGAGAGTGGCGGAACCGAGTGATGTCATGACGCCTCCTAAAGGGCAAGAAAAGACCGTCTGCTGTGACAGTCGCATTTACATTGGTCGTATGACACGAAAACCAGGTGAGGATGCTCCGCAAATGGAGCTGGGTTCATTGCGCGAAGGACTGCGCTTTCTCGCTTTGTTTCTCGTCGGAATTCTTCTTGTAATCGCTGGTATCTGGTGGTTCTACTCCAGACCGGCGACCCCGCCGGTCAGTGACAACAACTTCAGTCGCGCAGACTTGGGAGAAGCGTGGCCCTTCACGGCAGAAGCAGGTGTGCTCGCGTGCGAAGGGAGCGCCGGGTCAGGCGCCGTGACCTTCCGTACTGAGGGAACGGTCTACGCCGTGAATGGTGTGGCGGCAGCACTAGCGCCGGCGCGCGGCTGGCAGACAGACCTACAGCCTGTCGTCCGGTCCGGAGTCACTGGATACGCGACCGTGGCTCCGGTCGTAGAGCGTGGTCTTACTCTGTGTCGGGACTGAATTCCTGCGCTATTCGGCACTGAGCAACTGCTCGAACCCGTCCCGCTCTTCTCCTGCCTTCCCACTGCGGGTTCCACCCAGGCGCATGATCTGCGCGAGCGGCATAACAGTCGCCAGGTGCTGTACGGCCCAACTGGGCAGCTCGCGGTCGGCAATGGCGTCCATGACAGCCACACATTGTGCTGGCGTGAGGGGTAAGCCGCGATACAGCGCCTCGGGCCGCGCATAGGAGGGCAGCAGCTCGTGGGGGTCGAAGCGCTTGTGCTCCGGCATCGCCTTGCCCTCGCCTTCGCCCTTGCCGCCCAGGGCGTTCAGCAGCGCTGCGAGAGTGTTCGCGGTGGGCAGGTGGCGCCGGTACTCACCGAGCGACAACCGGCTGTGGATGATGCCGAACTGCACGCTCGGCATGGCCTCCAGGTCCGCGTGGGTGTACTGGGGGTGCCACTGTGCGACCTCGCACATCCAGTCCAGCCAGTCGTCGTCGGTTACAGGTCGACGTTTGGGTCTTCACCCAGGTCCGTGCCGAGGACCTCGTCCAGATCCGCTTCGGTGGGCTGCTGGTGCCCGTTGCGCAGGAAGTACATCAGGGGCGCGAAGTCCTGGGAGACCATGTTGTCCACGACCCACTCGCGGGTGATGTCGTCCTTGGTGCCCGGCTCCTGCACGCGGCGGCCCAGGAGGTCCACAAGCATGTCGGCCATGCTGTCCACAGTCGCTTCCTGCTGCTCGGACGTCAGCTCGCCCTTGCTGCCGTCAGGGTTCTTCTCGGCCTCGGGCAGCGCCGCCTGGCGCTTGGTCAGGCCACGGTCTTCGCCCATCGTGATCAGGCGGGTCTCGAAGGTGTGCTCGCCGAGCTGGAAGGTAGGGTGGTCCTCGCTGACGCGCACGCCGAAGGTCACGAGTTTGAGGTTGGCAGGTTTGTTGGTTCCAGTCATGAGGTCCTCTTGGGCTGCGCGGTGCGCAGGATGCAGTTGGTTTCGAGAAGGCCGCCCTCGACGTTCAACAGGTCAGGGGGCAGGGTGAAAGTGACGCGCTGGCCCAGGCTGTTCGCCACGGTGACCAGCGCCTCGGTCTGGGCGTCATTGAGGATGACGATGGCCTGCCGCAGCACGCCGCCCCTGGGTGCTCCCGGCGCGACGACGATGACCTGCGGATCGCCGTCCCAGTCATCGCGCCAGGTGGGCATCAGGCGGTGACGGTGGCGGCTTCTACGTTGTCGGCCAAGTGGGGGAAGCCGAAGGGAGTGGGCAGACCCACGGGCGTGATGCTGTAGGCCACGGTGTTCAGGCCGTCGCTCGGGCTGGTCATGTCCCACTCGCCCACGTTGAACTTGCCGTAGTAGCCCTTACCGGCCGCTACGCCCTTGGGGTAGTAGACGTACCAGACCTCCACCCCCTCACGGGCGGCCTTTTCCATGAGCTGAGCGGTGAGGTCGTCGTCGGTCCACTGGGTCTCGCCCAGCTCCATGCGGGGCGTCTGGCCGGTGGGGATGGTGACGGTGCTGCCGCCAGAAGCGAAGTTCTGGAAGTCCACAGTGGTGGTGCCGAAGCCGATCTTGATGCTGTTGGTGCTCAGCAGCTTCTTGCGACTGGCAGCGGCCACGAGCACGTCGGGGCTGGCGGCGACCACAAGCGCGATTTCGAGTACGGCCAGCTTGCCACGGGTGTATTTCGCCATGATGCGTTCCCTCCTGGGGAGTGAGTGGGGCTTATTCGGGGTCGTCGGGGATGCTGAAGAGCATCTGCTCGGCGATATCGCCTGCTTCGGGGATGAGCTGGGGCGTGGGCATGTTGTCGAAGGCGTCGCCCATCGCGTCCATCGCGCCGTCGAGGTCGCCGTCGTCGTGGTTGACGATCCGCACCTGCCAGCTCTTGAGGTTGATGCCCCCGCCGAAGGTGCTGATGATCCGGGGCTTGGGCGTTGGGTAGATCAGGACTTCGAGCCCGCTCGCGGTGGTGCCCTTGGGGGGGTCGCCCACGTAGAGGGCAGGCGCGGTCTGCCCACCAGGGAAGCGGTACTCGCCCAGCTGCACCCCGGTCAGCGCCGCCTCGACGCGCGCCCGGAGTTCGGCGACGTTCACGATGTGGGTGGGTCGTTGGCCGGGGTGACCTGCTCGCTGGCCTCGGTGTCTTCGGCGTCGGCCGAGCGGTCCACGACCTGGCCTTCGAGGATCAGGTCGATCTCTTCCTGAGCCTTCTCGGGGCTCAGCTCGCCCTTCTGGTGCCGGGCGTTGATCTTGGCCACCTCCTGGTGCTTCTGGGCGTCGGTGAGGGGCTTGGTGGGGGCGGCGGTCTTCTTGGTGGGGGCCATGAGGGGTCCTCCAGGGGTCAGCCCGCCCACGCCTGAGCGAAGGCGGCGGGGAAGTCGAAGTCACGCAGGACGTTGATGGGGACGTTGCGGGCCGGCATGGTGTAGGACCGGCGCTTGAACACGGCGCCCAGGAAGACGGCGGCGGCGTAGTCGGTGTCCCAAGTCAGTTCGTAGTGGCCACTGCCAACCCGCATCGGGGGGCTCTGGCTATCGCGCAGGGTGCCCAGATCCACCACGTCGCGCACCGTGCCCGCCAGCTCGCCACTGCGCCGCTTCGTCACGCCCGGCCAGGCGTAGGCCACGTCACCGAAGCCTTCCTGGATGACGTCCCCGAGTTGGCGGGTCGCCTTGCGCGCGGCCACGTCCACCTCGCGGTGCAGGCCGCTGAAGTCGAGGTCGAGGCGGGTGGGCATTAGTGCAGGCTGCCCCAGTCACCGCTCTCCTGAGCCGGGGCTACCTCCTGCGGGATGAAGTAGAGGATCTTCACCAGACTGCCGTCATCGAGTCGGAGTGATCCGAGTCCGATCTGCCGGTGCTGCCCCTGGGCCGCTTCCTCGGCCAGTGCCTGGATCTCGGTGGCCAGGGTGGCCGGCGTCGGCCGGGGCGGGAGAGGGGCGCCCCCGAGGCCTTTGGGCAGCAGGCTCTTGATGAACGTCACCTCGGCCTCGCCGCTGGCGGTGCCCTGGATAAAGGTCTGGGTAACGACCAATTGAGTCACCCCATCAGCGGGGACGCTCAGCTCGGCGCGGTTGACGTTTTGCACAGACTGGCCGTCAACCGTGAGTGCGGAACCCCGGCCGGTCTTGTTGGCGAGAAGATCGAATTTGCTCATGTGGCCCTCCAGCGGGCGAGGAAGCGGGCCCCGAACTGGGCTTCCTGGGCGAGGTCGCTGTCGGGGTAGGCCAGGGCGATGCTGAGCACGCCGGGCTGGCCGTCGAGCGTCAACGGGGAGGTGCTGCCCCAGCTCACGCCGGGGGGGCGGGCCTGGGGAGCGGTGAGAGTGCCCCAGCGGCCCACGAGGACCACCTCAGCGCTGTCTGCTCCCACCTCGTCGCGCAGCTTGGGATCAGCGGTGGCGACGAGACGGGCACTGACCGGGAGGGGGACACCGGGGACGGGGATGGGGTTGCCGTGGCGATCCTGGGTCATGCCCTGCCCGGCGAGCGTGAAGGTCAGCAGGCTCACGCGGGTACGCTCGACGAGCGCCGCCATGCGGACCACCCACAGCAGATCCAGCCCGGCCGGGTTCAGGGCCACGGCCACCGGCACGAGCACTTGCCCATCGGCCAGGGTGACGATGAAGCCCACATCGGCGACCGGCGCGTCCGGCGGCAACACCACGGTGACGCTACGGCTACTGATGCCCGGCTCAACCACGCCAGGGGCATCGGTGCTCTGGTCCTCGACCTGTCCGATCAGTGCTCGGAAGGGCGCAGCCGCACCGCCGAAGCGCTGCAGGCTGACCTGCTGAGCGAAGGGACTGGCCAGGGCCTGCTGGATGTAGGGCGCAGCGGCCTGCACCTCAGCGTAGGCCGCCGTGAACAGGTCGGTCACCGCGACACCCCCACGAACAGCCGGCGCTGAGGCTGCTGCGGCGCTGCGAGCAGCACGAACTGCCCGGCCAGCGTGTCCCAGTCTGCGGCTGCGAGAACCGCCGTGCCGTGCGTATCGGTCGTCCCCACATTCAGGGTCAGCTCCAGTCCAGGCACCTTGATCCCCTTGAGGCCGCCCGTGCTGGCCTGCGTGGTCAGGCTGATGGTGCCACTCAGGCCCGTCTTATAGGCCAGAGCCTTCGCCGCCCATGCCGTGCGCGCGAAGGTTTCGGCGGTGCCGGTCAGCGTCGCCGGGTCAACCCGACGCAAGGCCAGCTCTCCCAGCAACCAGCCCTGTGCGAGGAGCAGGTGCGCCGGCTCCGGCGGCGGAGCACCAGGGATGAGGGCGGGCACGTCGGCGGGCAGAACCGCCTGCACGGCCTACTCCTCGACCAGTTCTTCGGTGCGCAGCTTCTCGCGCACGAACGCGGTGCGGGGCACGTCCACTGCCTTCTTCCCGATGACCTTCCGGTTCTCGGGGTCCACGAACTCGCCACCGAAGGCCGCGATGGTGTCGTTCACGCGCACCGAGATGGTCTTTTCCTTGGGTGCTTCGGCCTTTTTGCTCTCGCTTTCGGTGGTGCTGGTGGAGGCCGTCAGCTCGGTGAGGCGGCTCGTGAAGGCGTCGAGGTTGCCCGAGCCGTCCTTCTTCGCCAGAGTCAGCAGCTCGTCGAGTTCGGCCTGCTTCAGGCTGTCGGGCACGTCCTGACCGTTGGCGGTCTTGATGTCCTTGATCGTGTCGGCTTTTGCCATGTGCGTGCTCCTTGACCGGGCCG
Organism: Deinococcus sp. Leaf326; assembly: GCF_001424185.1. Classification (NCBI taxonomy): domain Bacteria; kingdom Thermotogati; phylum Deinococcota; class Deinococci; order Deinococcales; family Deinococcaceae; genus Deinococcus; species Deinococcus sp. Leaf326. The sequence continues at coordinate 24,162 of NZ_LMOM01000016.1, forward strand.
CTTAGGGCCCGGTCGGGGGTGGTACCAGGGGTGGCCGGAGCCGGGGGCTTACGAGTGGCTCTTGGTCCGGAAGGCCTGGCCGTCGGGCTTTGCCCAGCCCACGACCTCGCTGATGGCGATGTTCTCGAACTGGCTCGTGATCAGGCGCTCGCTCTCCACCAGCTCGCTGCCGTTCTCGTAGAACTCTTCCAGGCCGTTCGCCTGGTCAATGGCGAGCAGCTTCTTGCTGCCCTGGAGCGCACTGTCCGCGAGCGCCAGTTTCGGCGCCATGCCGAGGATGTTGGGCCAGCGGCCGGTGTCCCGGAAGTCCGCGCCCGCAGCGGTCGCCGCCGCGCCCGTGAACACGTCCAGGTTCAGGATGGCCGCGAGGTCGGCCGCGTCCGCCGTGATGATCCCGAACTGCACTCCGTTGACCAGGCCGTCCATCTGGAGGGCGATGATGTCCTGAAGCGTGAAGCTCGCGCCGGCGGCCGCCGTGCTGGCCGGGGCAGGGTTGCTGTTGCCGTCGCCGTTGAGCGCGGTGTTCAGGGCCTGCTTGGCCTTGCGGCGGTTCTGCGCGCGGCTGATCTTGGCGATGTACCGGCTCAGGATGGGCAGCTTCGCGCGGCGCACCGCGTCGTAGCTCATCTTCAGAACGCCGCCGTACTTCCCGGCATTCACGGCCTTCTCGCTGAGCTTGATGGTGTAGCTGGGCATCTCGCCCAGTTCGGCCACGCGCCCGAACTCCAGCTCCTTCTCCTGGCCCGCGTTGATCACGCCCGTGCGGTAAGCGTTGCCGTCAATGCCGATGCGCACGCTCACGAGGTCACTCGTCTGGAGCACGTTCACGGCGTCACGCTCGGCGTCGCGGTACTCGCGCGAGACGTATTCGGGGAACAGCACGCGGTTGTTCGGGTCGGACACGAAGGCGTCACCGGTCTGGGCGAACTCGCCCTTGGTGCGGATGCCGCCAGCGGCCAGCAGCTGCTGGAAGGCGTCCACCGATTCGCCCTGGCTGTTGCGGGCGTCAGGGCGGTACAGCTCCTCGGCGATGTCGCCCTTGCGGCCCAGTTCCGTGAGGTACTGGCTCAGGGTCATGCCCTCGCGCTTGGCGTCCTGGTAGAGGCCGAGTTCGAGGTTCTTCAGTTTTGCGATCTTGGTCATGGCACTCCCGAAATGCAGCCGGCCCGCGCACTGCGGGCCGGTGGAGAGGGTGAAGGGTGTGAGGCTGGCGCCTCAGCCCAGGTCAATGGCAGCGAGGTTGTTGGTGGTATCCACGCCGATCACGTCGCAGCCCCGGCCGGTCGCACTGACCTTCGCCTTGCCGGTGCCGTCCACGCCGATCTTCTGGTGGCCGAAGACGGCCGCACCGGTCCAGGGCACCACGATCACGCCGCGCTTGACGACCGCGCCGAGACCGTCGAACTCCTTGGTGCTGACCTTGCCGAGCAGAGCCGCGTCGGCCGTGCCGCGACCGGCGGTGCCCGCAGCGGTGGCGGTTACGGCGTCGCCGATCTGGGTGCCGTTGTCGAGCAGGTAGGTAATGGCCGTGTTGTGCTGGCCACCATAGTCAACAGTTCCGATACGCATGAAAACTCCTGTGATTCAAAGAGAGAGGGCGTGAGTCGCAGGTGGCTTACACCGCGTCGAAGTTGGGGGCGGTCTTCTTGGGGGGCGTCTCGGGGTCGTTGTCCTTGCTCATGCGGCCGTTGGGCACGTTCGCGTCCGCCTGGGCCTGAAGCCGCTGCACCTCGGCGCGGATGTCGGACAGCTCCAGGTTCCCGAACGCCTTCTTCGTGCGGTCGGCCGCTGCGCGCCCCGCCTCGTCGTTGCCGTTCACCGCGAGCGAGAGGCGGTGCAGGTCGCCCAGCAGGTCGTCGCGGTACTGGCGGCCGTCGCTGGCCTGCGCGGCCAGGGTGGTGAGCCGGGCAGGCGTGGCGTCCTTGGGCTCCAGGCCGAGCGCCGTCGCGTGGGCTTCGAGCTGGGTCTGGGCGCCGCGCTCGCGGGCATCGGCTACCTGCGCGTCGAGCAGGGCCTGGGCTTCAGTGGGGGTGGCGTCGATCTCTTTGACCGAGCCGTCGGGCAGCTTGAGGCGAAGTTTCAAGTTCTCCTCTCCTTTGTGTTCCGCCTGCGGCGGCTGAGGGGGCGTGCCCTCGCCAGCGGCGGGGGCCTTCTCGTACACGGCCTGCATGTCCTTGCTGGCCGCGAGCTGGAAGCGGGTTTGGGAAACGGGCCCGCCGATGGCGCTGGCACTGGCGGTGAGGAGGTTCGGACTGGCCGCGTCCCCGCCGACCTTCGTTCCGGGGTAAGCCCCGCGGTACACGAGGCTGCCCTCGCTGAACTGCACAGCGCCCGTGGTCCAGATGAAACACAGGCGCGTGGTGGTCGCCCCGGTCTCGGGGTCGGTCACGTCGTAGGTCTGCCCCGCGTAGTAGGGGCTGTCCCAGTACCGGCCTCCCGTGATCGAGCACAGCGCCTGGTCATACCAGTAGCCGATGCTCGCCTCGTTGATCACGCCGCCATCGATCAGGGCCATCAGGCGCTGACCCTCGGGGTCGTTCAGGACGTAGAACCACGTATCCAGCCACAGCTCCTGCTGCGGCTCGCCCAGAGGCGGGGTGGCCACGTAGTCGCCGTCCGTCACGGCCGCGAGGTAGAAGCTCCCGAGAGGCGTGTTGTCGGTGACATGGGCGCTCAGGACCGGCCCGCCCGCGTCGTTGATCTGGTCAGCCAGGAGGCGCAGGCCGCCGTCCGGCATCCGCGTGTAGTAGCTGGTGAGCTTGTTGCCGAACAGCCGCACGGGGCGGGCCAGCAGCTGCTCGGCAGTGAGGTCGGGTTTGCCCCGCTTGGCCTGGAGGGCGTTGATCTTCTCCAGGTGGCCGGCGGGAAGAGAAGCACTCGCCCCGGCCGCGAGGGTCAGGGCGAGCGTGAAAGCGGCGCGGTGCTGGGTCATGAGGGGGTCTCCTTGAGGCGCTGCACGAGCTGCCCGGCCGCGACCTTCACAGCCATCTCGTGCGCCATGAGGTCGCCGTCCCTGGCCGCCCGGTCGAAGAGGTCGCGCAGGGCGAGCAGTTCCTGGAAGAAGCCGGTCTGTCGGATGGGCGGAGTCAGACCCCGCATGTCCAGCACGTCGAGCAGGGCGCTCACGCCCCCGTAGAGGGTGCGGGTCTCATTCACCTGCCGCAACACGCGGCGCAGGTCCTCTTCGTTGACCCGCTGGGCGTCGCCGTAGTGTTCTCGCCACTGGGGCGCGAAGCGGGTGAACAGCTGCGGGAAGCAGTCCTTCAGCTCGGCGTGTGCCGCTTCGGCCGGGGCCAGGGGTTCCTGCTGGTCAGGCTGCTGGTCAGGTTGCATCATCGTTCTCCTTGGGAGCAGGGGTGCCGGTGCCCGGCGCCCACCAGGTCGGTGCCCGCTGGTCGTCGGCGGGGGCCACATCCCAGCGGGTCATGGCCTGGGGTGCCCAGGCGGGGCCGAACAGGCGGGCGAGGGCCTCGTCGGTCTGGGCGCGCAGCAGGGCGGCGCGGGCCTCGTCGAGAAGGAAGGGGCTGACGGGGGGCGTGAAGCGCACCCAGGCCTGAGCGGGGATGCCGCGCAGGCTGAGGTGGAGGTTCATGCCGAACTGGAGTTGCCGGGCGATGGTCTGCTGCATGGCGATGGCCTGGGCGTGGAGGATCGGAATGGTCACCTGCGCCAGGGCCTGCGTGGTGCTGTCCATCTCACCGCGCATGAAGGGGAGCGTCTTCAGGGCGCCCCAGACGCGCTTCTGATTCCCTTTCGTGATCTCCGGAGCGCCGCTCGCAGTCTGGGTGAGGGGCACCACCGTGATGTCGGTTTTGTCGGGCCCAATGTAGACCCCGCTCTCGCTGCCGCTCGTGATGGTGTCGGCAATCCCGGCGAAGAACTCGGCCACCGCGTCGGGGTAGCCGGGGTCCTCGGCACTCCTGAATCCCAGTTCCGCAGGCTGAGGCACCGGCACCTTGGCCTGCACGAGCGCGCTGCGGGCCATCAGGTTGATCACCCGCTGCTCGGACGCCAGCAACTGCCGCTTGCGGTCCAGCGAGAACAGCGAGGCCAGGAACAGCGGCAGGCCATAGGGCGACCGGCCCGCCGTGCGCGGCGCGGCGTAGAGGTAGGTGCGGGGGTTCAAGACCACCGCGTTCCCCGGCGCCGCCTGCTCGTGGATCAGGACCTGGGTGGCCGGGTCGCGCCGGATGCGGACCTCTTCGGCGACCACGACCGCGACCCCGGCCACGCCCCGACGGTTGCGCTCCGGGTACCACTCGCAGCTGCTTGCGCCGGCCAGGGCCAGCTCCCCCACCTGGTTGGCGATCAGGCCTTGCAGCCCGCCGCCCTCGGGAAACATGCGGGTGCCCCAGTCCTGCAATTCCAGCTCGGCCTGCTTCGCCGCGCGGGTGCCACCGCTGAAGTCCAGCGTGAAGCCCGCGCCGCACAGGGCCTGGAGATCGCCCAGGGAGCCGGATACGTCGTCGTCGCTCTCCGCGAGACCGCGCAGCACGCCGATGACGCGCCGCCGGCTGTCGTTGGGGTAGCCCGACAGGGTGTCCTCGAAGAAGGACAGGAGGCCGGTGAAGTCATTGGGGTCGCGGCTGACCCGGCTGTTCGGGTCGCGGGCGAGCTGCGCGCGCAGGCTGCGCACGGCGGCCTGCGCGACATTGCCCAGGGGGGCGGAGGTGCTGGGGGGCGGCTGGCCTCCGAAGAGGGCGCGGCGGACGGCTTGTAGGGGGTTCAACTGGTTTTCCTCCTCATCCCTCGGAAAGCGGCAGCGACCACGACGGCCTTGGCGGGCGCCTCTTCCTCTTCGCCCAGCATCAGCTCGGTCAGCGCCCACACCAGGGCGTCCATGCGGTCAGGCGATTTCTCGCCCGGCACCCACGTCGTCATCTGCCCTTCCAAGTCTGGGAACACCCCGACGTGGTGTACGCGGTTCTGCTCGTACAGAGCGCTGACCGGTTCGGCGCGGGTGTGCTTGCCCCGGCTCGCCCAGACCGGCGAGACGTTCACGTTCGGGTTGACGGTGCGGACGGTGGTGGCCACCATGTCGCCGCCGTTGTTCTTCTCAGGCACGATGGCGTCGGCCTTGTGGTAGGTGTAGGCGTCCACGGCGGTCGTGGCCCACTCGATGGGGCTGAAGTTGCCGGAGAGGTCGCCCAGGACGTAAGCGTGTCCCTCGGCGTCCTTGCCGGCCACGACGATGCCGCTCTCGGCGTTGTCGCCGCTCTGGCTGGCCTGCGGATCGATGGCGACCACGATGCGCACGAGGTCAGGCAGGTCCTCGAACTTCAGGCGGAAGCCTTCGCGGTTGAACATCGCGTACTTCCACAGTGCGCCGGGCGTGTCATCCAAGAGCTCGCCGTTCAGCTCCTGCCGACCCAGGCGGGTGCCCTCATATTTGGCGATGACGTTGCGCTGGAAGGTCTTAGACAGGTTGCCGATGTTCTCGTAGGTGCCGCCCTTGGTCAGGGCCGTGGTCGCTTCCTTCAGCAGCTCCCGCACCAGCCGCACGGGGCGCGGCGTGCCGGTCAGGACCACGCGCGGATCGTCACCGAGGCGCAGGCCGAACAGCAGGTTCGACCAGGTGGTGTCCTCGGCCGTGCCCTGGTCGGCATCGTCCCAGGTGGCCGGCTCATCGCCCCAGGCACCGTGGTGCTGGGGGCCGCGCAGCTTGCGGGGCGTCTCGCTCGAGTAGCACTTGAACCGCGCGCCGTTCCTCAGAAACAGCTCGCCCAGGCTGCGGTTCCAGGCCGTGTCCACGCTGCCGCCGCGCAGCTCGCTCTCATCGAGTACGGAGAGGAGACCCGACTCCCCCTCGACCATCGTGTCGCGGGCGTCGGCGAAGGTCTGGGCGACGAGCGCGAAGCGGCCGCGCGGGGTCTCTCGCGCCCACTGGGCGATGGACTCGGCCCCCGTGCGGGTCTTGCCGAAGCCGCGCCCGGCCAGGATGAGCCAGACGAACCAGTCGCCGAGTGGGGGGAGCTGGTTCGGGCGTGCCATGCTCAGCCAGCGTTGGCGGGCACTGGGGCCGCTGGCACGCTGGCGGGGCGGGGGCAGATGGCGGGTGAACGCCTTCATGCGGCGTTCGATCTTGGCGAGCATGGCGATAGGCGTTCACCTCCTGGAGGTCAGTTCACGGCGCGGGGTTGCTCGGCGGTGGCCGGTGGCTGGTCGGGGTCGCTGTCGCGCAGGCGGGCGGCCAGCATGTCGCGCGTCATGGCGATCTCGGCCAGCGACTGAATGGCGCCCGTCACCGCCTGGATGGTTTCGGGGCTGCTGCTCTGTGCACCGAGGATCAGCGCGCGCAGTTTCTGGGTGGCAGCACTGAGGGTTTCGTCGACTTCATCGGCCCAGCCACGGTTCCCGAGTTCGCGGTGTGCGTCTGCGAAAAGACGCGAAAGTTCCCGGTCTGTTTTGAGGGCGGCGCGCCAGTTCTGGAGCGTCCTGAGCGTGATTCCGTGGTCTTCGCAAACTTTCGCGTCGGTGGAGTAGGCCGCTTCTGCCAGCGCACGGGCGGCCTTGGTATTGTCCCGCTTCATCTTGTTCCTCACCTCCTTTTTGCTTGTGCTTGTGCCTGGGCTTTGGGTGGTGATGGTTGGATGTCTGTGGTTCTAGAACAGAAGCCTCTACAGACACGCCATACGCTGCAGGATGGCGACCTTTGAAGAAGCAGTAATGGCCCAGCGCACGCACATTCGAATGGCCAATGAAATTGATCGGCTCATTGACCTCCTGGAAGATGAGCCCTTATGGCAGGCCAGAAACTCTCTCCCCGCAGAAGCGCAAGCCCACATCGGGAACGTGGCTGAGCAGATCGAAATACTCAGGACTCTCACCACTCAGGCCAAAGCTTTATACGCAAGCTTTGAAGCCACCAAAACCGAATACCTCCTCAAACGCGATCAAGGGACACCCACCCGCGAAGAGTTCCCTGGGTTTCAAAAGATCGTTGACGGCGCCTTGGCGACCTCCGTGCCCTTTAACCTTCTTCAGCCCAACCTTCGCAATGTAGTCAACGTGTTCCGTAGGGCACGCGGAGCACTCCCGCTTGACGGTTCAGAACACACTTCAAATTGAGATCCAATAGAAAACTCCGGCTGTATGAGACACGCCCCTCCAGTCGAGTCCGCTGCTGTAAATCAAAGACCAGGTTCGTGGTGGTGTCGTACGTACGGATCTCGGTGGGGGTGACGGATGCTCATGGGGGTCTTGAGGTATGAAAAAGCCTCCACGCTCAGGCAGGGCCAGAGAGCGCGGGTGAGCCGTTCCAGTCTCATCAGCAGCTCAGAGCCTTTACCTTACGTTCAGCTAACCCGATCAACGCCCCACGAATAGAACAGCACTCTCCCCATCTGCACCTCACAGCGCATGAGCCCTCAAAAGCCTACGGTCAGAGGATGTATGAACAACAGCTCGGAACCTTCATTCACTTCCACGAAGGCACCGCCACCGTAACTCCTGATCTTCTCTCCACCGCCGACCGAGACCTCCTCTACGAGGCCCACCAGGCAGGGGCCTTCGTCCAGGCACAAACCAACATGGGCTCTGGCTACACTGTGATCGGCATTGTCGACGTTCCCTCCAATCCTGACCCTGCTGGCCAGAAAGCGCAGGCCTTCGTACTGATCTACAGCGGCGAGGCGGAAGTTCCTCTCCCTGAAGTGCAAACGTGAACGACTTCAGACTCGAAGCCTCCGTCCGATTCGATGCCCACGAGCGGGCCAGCACCAATGCCACCTTCTCAGAAGCCGACTTGACTACATTGCAGTTGGCCTATGCGAGCGGTAGGGAAATCACCGCCCGGACGAATCTAGGTCCGGGCTATGCGTACATCGGCCTTCAGAACGCCCAGGCGATCTTCCCGCCAGACGGTCGGTGCCGACATACCTTCACGCTGGTCTACAACGGCGAGATTGAGGCAGTGTGATCTGACGCAATCCCCCGGTGTTGATCCCGGTCGACGTGGTTCTGGAAACCTCGCCGTTCCCTGAAACGGTGTCATCAGCCGGTCGTAGGGTATTCTCGGGGATGACCCTTACTGTGCCAAAGCTCGAAAGCCGTATTCGATTCATTGGCATCACTGCCCTCCTGACCAGTAGTAACCTGCTCGGCCGGGATGTTCAGTTGCTGCGCGCTGCCCACACCGCCGGCAGCGGCCTACAGGGTCTGACCAACCTTGGGCTGGGTTACGGCGACTTGACAGTGAAGAGTATGGATACTGTCACCACAAAAGGCAGGATCATCCAGACCTTCACCATGACGTACAACGGCGAGGCGTAGGAGCCAGTTGCACGTCAGAGGCGAGTAGGGCATGTCGTTGCGGTACGCCATGAAAAAGCCTCCACCCGGAGGCGGAGGCAAAAGTCATCCCCGAAGGGAATCAATGGGGAACTCCAAAAATAGGAAGTGACCTGGGAGTACATTTCCTGACCCTTTTAGGCTATCAGAGCGCCAGATTGGTATCAACTACGCGGCACTGACAGTACACCTCCTGAAGCGCCTCTCGCAGATCCCCACTCCGGTGGCTCGCCATCTGCATTCCTCCCGAGGCGGCGTGCGGCGCGAACACGTCCCCCAGTCGGCTGCTGGTGACGTACCCGTGCCAGCTCAGGGCGAGGTTGGGATGCGCGGCCGAGGCGCAGGCGAGGTCGAACAGGGCGTCGAGATCGTCCGGCGCGCTACTCCCCCGCAGCTTGTCGCGCAGGCGGCGCGCACGGGCGGCGCGGTCGTAGCCCCACACGGCCAGCAGCGCCTCGTAGTCAGCCCGGTACAGCTCCAAGCGGCAGGGGTCGCCATAGGCGCTGGGCGGCACCTGCACCACGAGGTAGCTGGGTCCGGTCGGGCGGCCGGTCGTGGGCTCCCCACCAGGGGCCAGGGTGCTGTCCGAGTCCTTGACCGGCAGGGGCGTCCAGTCCCGCTCGCCCTGATGCACGGCCCACAGGGCATGGGCGAGGGCGTTGCTGCGCACGCGGTCGAGGTCGCGCTGCTGCTGCTCGCTGCGCAGCTGGGCGCGGCGGGGGTTGGTCTTCGCGCCGTGGGCCTGCAAGATTTCGCGCTGGTACTGGGCCTGGGGCTGTTTGCGGTTGCGCTGGCGGGTCTCGCGGATAGCGGCGGGGATGTCCCACTCGTGCTGGGCTTGCATCTCGCAGACCCAGAGGTAGGCGCGGTGGTAGGCGGCGCGCAGGTGGGACTTCTGTTCGGCGCGGGCGTACCACATGAGGCGCACCAGGCGGCGGCGGGTGCGGCGTAGGCCGGCTTCGGTGGGGTTGACCCATTGGGCATGGGCGAGGCGCTCGGCTTCGTCGCTGCTGGGCAGCCGTGGCGCGCGGCGCTGGGGTTTGGTGCTCTTGCTCGTGCTCATGCGGCGGGATGCCTCCGGGGGGCGGGTCGGGCTCAAGGTCACAGACGGCACCGGGCGGCGATCAGGGACAGGCGAGGGATTTCCAGGGTCCGCTCGTCACCCGTGCGGGGGTTGCGGACGATGACCTCGGTGAAGCCCTGTTTGGCCTGGGTCATGAAGGTGGCGTTGATCTGGAGGGACTCGCGCAGGGTGTCGGCGGGATCGGCGTAGTTGCCTTCGGTGGTCATCTGGCTGAGGGCGCCGAAGCTGCCGTCGTCGAACATGAACAGGACAGTGGTCATCCGCGTCTCCTGCTGGCTTGATTGCGGGTGGGGCGGCGGCAGGGCAGCGCAGCGTGGCGAGCGCGCAGGCAAGCGCGGGTCATGGGAACCTCCGGAAATTGCACTCCAGACAGACGAGGCGATCCGGTCGACACCCCGGGCGGTGCTGGCCTCCTGCACAGGGCGGCTTCCAGAACCCACCGCGCGGGACGACCTCATACGGCTCGCGCCAGAAGATCAGGACGCCCTCTTGCACGAGGCGGCGCAGGGTCTCCTGCTGCTCCGCACTGGCCGAGGCCACGCACTGACCGGGCGGTATGGCCCGCACGGCACGCTCGTACTCGGCCGAGTCATAGGGGCGCACGTGGGCGCACGGGTCATAGGTCTGCGACTGGGGCAGAACGGGTGCTGCTCCTTTGCGTGGACTCACAGCACGCCCCGCTGGCCCTGATCGAGCGCGTGTTCGTCCCCAGGGTTGGGCAGGACGCCCTGGTGCTCCCCGATGGGCAGGCGGGGCAGGGGGCGGCTACCGGTGAGGGTGTGCAGGGTCAGGCTCAGGTCGGACAGGTCCAGGGTGGCGAGCTGCCCGGACTTCCAGGCCAGCGTGTCCAGGTACACGGCCTGGGTGCCGTCCGCGAAGGTCATCAGGACAGGCAGGTCGGCGCGGTCGCTCCGGATGGTCCGCGTGGGCGTGTGGCCGTGTACCGCCAGGCGGCAGCCGTCGGGCAGGGAGGTGCGCTCGTCATCGGGGCGCATCCACAGGTGGGCGGGGTGGGCACCTGCGCCCCAGTTCCCGCTGTTCGGCACGTGCGGCGCGGCGTGGCTCAGGTACACGTGCCCATGCTTGTGCCAGTGCGCACAGGTGTCTTCCAACCATGCGGCGGCTTCTCGTGCGGCCTTCATGGTCTTGAACTGGGTCACCGTCATCGGGTCGTGGAGCTGCGTGCCGGCGAGCAAGGCGTGCATGAACATGTGGTCGTGGTTGCCCAGCAGCAGGGTCGCCCGGCCCCACTCCACCTGTTGCTGCAGCCGCGCGATCACGCCCGGCGCGTCCGGCCCCCGGTCCAGGTAGTCGCCCAGGAAGAGCAGCTGGCGGCCGGGGTAGGCAGCGAGCAGGACATCGAGCAGGTCGGAGCGGCCGTGCAAGTCGGGGACGACGATGGGGGCAGGTGCCTCAGTCATATATTCACCTGTAAATGAAATGGGTCTTGCTCCTGCTGCGGCTCTCCGCTTCCGGTGGTGTGGATGGCACGCCGCAAGAGGCCAGACAGGCGCTGCGCCTCCGCAATCAGGCCCCGCGCCTCATCCGCATCCCGAATGATCTGAGGGGACAGACCACAGGCCCGCAACTCGCCGTGGCACTTCACCTGTGAGGGCCGCAGCTCGCCCGTCTCTGTCTTGACCTCAATCAGCGCCGCTAAGGCCAGCGGTGACCCCGGCAACCGGCACAGCATCGTCAGGTCCGGGAAGCCGTTGGGCAGATGCCCCTTCCTCAGCCCGCGCTGCCCACGCGCCACCATCCCTGCCTCGGTCTTCAGCGCGTACCACCCTGCCCGCAGGAACAGCTCCCGAATGCTGTCCTCGATCTCCCGCTCCGTCTCTGGGCGCAGGTGCGGCGCAAGGCGACTCACCCCTGCCCCCAGGTGCGGCAGCCCTCGCCCGGATCACGCAGGCCGAGGTGGTAGGCGTAGCAGCCCCGCTCATCCCTCAGAAAAATGAACCCGTACTCGGCCCGCAAAGAGGCTGCGTGCGCCCGAGCGCGCTCCGGATCGTCGAGGAACGCCAGCGGCCGGACCACTTCGGCCTCCCGACGCTTGCGCTTCTGGCGCTGCTCGCGGGCCTGACGGACCTTCACCCCTCCCCGGCTCACCTCTCCCCTCCCCCGACGGTCTTCCCCAGGAAGGCGCGGCACCCGGCGTCCGGCGCGGTCAGCAGGAGACGCTTACGGCTGGCACTCTGGACGATCCCGCCCCACATGCCCGGCCGGGTGATCGACTGGCAGGGGCGGAAGTCCAGGTACTCGGTGGCCTCCCCTTTCGCCGGCGGCGCGGCTTTCTTCCACAGCGCGCAGTCCTGGCAGGCGTTCACGAGGTGCTCCGGATCGCCGTGAGGATGTGGCCACGCGGCACAGCGCCCCAGGTCGAGATGGCGGCCACGCCCTGGCGCTGGGCCTGGAGCACCCCGGCACGTTCGAGGCGGCGGCAGTCGTAGACGCGCTGCTGCGCGGAGCAGGTGCAGAGGGCGTCAGCGCCGCGGGCAACACCGCAGTACCCGCAGATCAGCGAGGCGGCGGGGGGCGGAGTATTCATGCTAAACCTCTTTTGTATACATGTATGGATACATGCCTACCTGAATGCGTACGGGTAGGTAACGGTGTACTCTTGTAAGCATGTCTGCAATGACGAATTTCCGAGTGGCCGTGGTCGGGCGCAAGGGCGGCGTGGGAAAGACCAGCAGCGCGATCCACCTCGCAGCCCACCTCGCCTACTCCGGTCGGCGCACCCTGCTCGTGGACGGCGACGACCGGGGCTACGCCACCACCTGGGCACGTGGCGGCACCATGCCCTTCGACGTGGACGGCGTGGGCGGCCTGATGGCGGTCAGCCAGTACGACGCGGCCGTGATCGACTCCCAGGCTGACCCCAGTGAGCAGGAGATCAGCACCCTGGGTCGCCACAGCAGCGTGCTCGTGCTGCCGGCCATTCCCGAGGCGCAGGCCGTCAGTGGCCTGATGCAAACCGTGGGCGTCCTTGACGGCGCGGGTGTGCCGCGCGAGCGCATCGCCGTGCTGCTGACGATGGACACCCGGCAGGGTCCGGCCACGGCCGAGGCCCGCGAGGCGCTGGAGGGCGCCGGCCTGCGCGTCCTGAAGCAAAGCATCCGCGACACCGTCGCCTTCCGCCACGCCTCGGGGCAGTCCACCCTGGTCCACCGTGTAGGCAATACCGGGGGCAAGATGGCCTGGCTCGACTACGAAGCCGCCCTGAAGGAACTGCTGAGCATTGGAGGTGCCCAGTGAGCAAGCCCAACAAGTTCGCCGCTCTGACGAGCCTGACGACCAGCCCGGTCGCTGCCCCTGAAGTCGCCCAGGTCCCGGAACCGGTCGCCGCCCCTGAACCGGTGGACACGCCTGCACCTGCATCCATCCCGCTGGGCACTGCACCGGAACTGACCCGGATGCTCGCCGGCCGAGTCCCTGACAGCATCTTCGACGAGTTTCAGGATCAGAAGCGCGGCGTCGGCCGGGCGATGGGCGTGCGCCGCTCCATAACGAATGAAGAGGGCCTCGAAGCGTTCGTGCGGATGCTCCGGCAGCCGGCAATGATGCAGGCCTGGCAGATGCAGCTGGCACAGGTGCGGCAGGAACGCCGGGACTGAGCCGGTAGGGAAGAGGGGTCACCTGCGCTGCCGGGCGTGGGCGGCCCCTCTTCGCAGTGCCCGGTGGACGTGCGCGGCCTGCTCGCGCGCGTGCCGGGGGTAGAGGTGCCGGAGGAGTACCCACAGCTTCACGACCCGAAGAAGGCATCGAGGAACACGCGGGCCTCGGGGTTCAGGAAGCGGCGCGGCGTGTCCGCGAGCACCTGCACGTAAGTCGCCAGTGCTTTTGCCTGGGCGGGCGAGACGGCGAGCACCGTCAGGGTCAGCTCGTCACCCACACGCTCTGGGGCGAGCTGCGAGGCGAGGCCCTCACGCACGGCTGCGTCCTGCTCCAGCAGCCGCTCGTCGGTGAGGTCGGTGGGCAGGTCCGCACAGGCCGTCACCAGGGGCAGGTCCAGGGCGCGGCGGGTCATGCCGGCGCCTGCCGGTAGTGCTCACGCAGAAGGGCCGCGACGGCGGCGCGGTGGTTCGGGGGCAGCGCGGCGAGTTGACCTTCCCACCACGCGCGCAGTTCGGCACTCAGTTCTCGCATGGTTCTATGCTGCCGAACTCATCATCTACTCATGTGACCATCTATAAGGGGACTACAGACGCTAAAGCCTTCTTATCGTAATCAGGGCCTAGAGGAATTGAGCGTTTATGCTGGGCTCTATGGCAACAGACGCCTCCGCCACTCAGACACTCGATTCAGAAGAAGCAAACATCTCCTCGAATACTCAGATCCAAGCACTTAAGCATCAGATTGAACAGCTTCAAGCGGCGTTGGATCAAGCAACTGCCCTCTTTCAGAAAAGTCCAGGCATAGCTTTTTTGCTGAACGCACATGGAAGAATCTTAGACTTGAATATGCAGGCAGTTTATCTTCTCCAGGCTTCTCCTCAAGAACTGATCGGCCGCAATCTGAGTTTAATTTTGGAACCTTCTTCACAAGCTTCTTTCACCTTTATGTTAAAAAAAGTATTTAGAGAGGGTATTCAACAGACAAGTGAGATTCGTCTACTCACTTTACAGGGTCGTACATTGGAAATGACCGCACAAGCGTCTTTGCACTCTAAAGATGGTGAAGCATCATATTGTCATTTAGTCTTGACGGATATTACTCAATTTACTTCATCTCATCGCGTCCTGCTTGACCGTCAAGTCTCTCAAGAAAACCATATTCAAGAACAAGGTCTTAAAATTAGACAGATTCACGAAGAATTTGAAAATGCCCTTAGGCTGTCTGCCAAGGCTTTAGGAGATTCTTTTAGCCAAGTAAAAGATTCGTTTAGTCTTTCACACATACATCCAGAAGTACCAGACTACATAAAAGATACGGAAAATGCCTTTCAGAAAACTCAAAATCTGTTGGAGTCTCTCGAAACATATATAAAAATACGTTTCATCAATTTCCAAATGCGTAGCGTGAACTTGAATGATGTTCTCAAAAAGATAATTAGAGATTTAAAACCCCAGCTAGAAGATCGAGATGTCCAAATTACAGCTGATTCTCTCCCCATCTTACAGGGTGACAATCAAGTGTTTTATATTATTCTAAATGAATACATTACAAATGCTCTAAAATTTACTCGGATACGCCAAACTACTCGAATTCATATCCTTGTCAAAGAAATGGAAACGGAATATTTCATTGGCGTAGAGGACAACGGCATAGGCTTCAGTCAGCGGCATAAAAATAAAATTTTCCAACTATTCGGCAGGATACATTCAGAACCACTTTATGAAGGAACAGGTCTAGGTCTTGCAGTCGTTCGCCGGCTCTGTGAAAGATTTAAAGGCAGAGCATGGGGCGAAGGTAAAATAGATGAAGGATCGACCTTCTGGTTTGCTTGGCCTAAATCGTCAACGAAGAGTGGTAATACTCGTATATGAACTATTAATATAAATACACCGCCTGGAGCAGTCTTCTGCTACGTTTAAATCAGATCGTTATTACTTATGGTGCAGATAACATAGATCAGATAGAATCTTTCAAATCCCATCCTGAGCATAGGACAGGTCGGCGAACATCACGAACTGGCTGTTGTAGCTCACCTTCACCGTCCCCACCGGCCCATTGCGCTGCTTCCCGATGATGATCTCCGCGACCCCCTGGTCGGCCGTATTCGGGTCGTAGTACTCATCGCGGTAGATGAACATCACGGTGTCCGCATCCTGCTCCACCGCGCCCGACTCACGCAGATCCGACAGCACGGGGCGGTGGTTCGGGCGCTGTTCGACCGCCCGCGAGAGCTGCGAGAGCACCACGATGGGAATGTTCAGCTCACGCGCCAGCTTCTTCAGGTTCCGGCTGATGGCACTGACTTCCAGCGTCCGGTTCATCCCCAATCGCCCGCTCGTGCTATCGGCCTCCACCAACTGCAGGTAGTCCAGGAACAGCACGTCGCACTTCCCCGCCGCGTGAAGCCGCCAGGCACGCCGGGCAATCCCCGTGCCGGTCTGATCACTGCTGTCGAAGTACTCGATGGGCAGTGCCGCGAGCGCTGGTGCCGCCTTGGCCAGGCTGCGAGGCGAGGCCCTCGCGCACGGCAGCGTCCTGCTCCAGCAGCCGCTCATCGGTGAGGTCGGTGGGCAGGGCGGCACAGGCCGTCATCAGGGGCAGGTCCAGGGCACGGCGGGTCATGCTGGCGCTTGGTCGCGGTAGTGCTCGCGCAGGAGGGCCGCGCCGCCGTCGCGGCGGGTCGGGTCGGGGAGAGCGCGGCGAGTTGACCCTCCCACCACGCGCGCAGTTCGGCACTCAGTCCTCGCATGGTTCCATGCTGCTGGAACCGTCATTTCCTCATGTTGCTCATGGAAAACCAACCGGAGGACAGGGCTAAGGCTACTGGGTGATGGGGATGAGTTCAGCAGTCGAGAAGTGCTGCAACGTCATCTGAGAGGGAGCACCAGTTCAACAGGCTCCATCCCCTGGTCTCGTCAGGAAAATATCTATTTGCGCTTTTCTTGGGTCAAGCCAGACTTGCATCAACTACTCGCTTCAGAGCGCGAAGGTCTCGTTGATTCTACGGGTGGAAATCTGCCGCTCAATGTCCCTGACTCGGCGAGAGACTCGGTACCCGAGGTCATACACGCCCATCAGGGTGATAAACATCTCCTGCACCCAGGCGTTATCTTTTCATGATGAATTTTGCTAAAACGAAAATATCACTTATAACTCTTTTGACATTCTCTTTTGCAAGTGGAGAATGTGTAGATAAGATGGATCCTAGTTATGACTGGATGGTCAATCAGTCAAGACTTCCGCCCGCATTGTCTATGCCTAAGAGTTTTACGATTGACTTTTTGGACAAAGGAACTATTCTAAAGAAAAGGGAGTTCTTTAAATTTAATAAAGACAAGATAGCTAAATACGTTTCTTACACTGGAAATGAAAAGATAAGCATTAATTACCAGCAAAATGGAAAAGACATGCTGGAAGGAAAGGGGCAGGTTACAAAAAGTAAAACTTCCTCTAGAGAAGTTACGCCACAATCAATGTCCAATTTAGATTCAAAAGAAAGAACAAATGCAGATTTCAGAAAAGTTTATATTAGACTAGAAGACGATGGATTTATCTTTAATGCAAATCTGTTAAATGAACAGTCTGTTGAGTGGAGATATAACACTCAAGGTCTGATGATAATGACTAAGGAGGGAAAGTGGCTAAATACTGTAATAGCTAAATTTGACGATAAATGTAGAATTGTAGGGATTTATGATAGCTCAGATGAAAGCGAAGCAAGAAACGTTTATAATTATAAATCTACAAGTACTGATAAAAGAATGGAGTATGTTGCTCCTCAACCCGGTGGCGACCAAGATGGGTTTTTTATTTTTAATGAAAGCGGTCTTCTAGAGAGAAACTTTTTTACTTTTTCAGAAGGAACTGCTGATTTTATGTACAAATACGATCAATATAATAATTGGACCGAACAAGTTTATAAGGAAAATGGAAAGTTAACCTTACGCATAGTTCGTACCTTAGAGTATTAGGTTAAAAAATATTTGATTACAAAATTTGACTCTGAAGAATCACTTCAAATCCCATCCTGGGCATAGGACAGATCGGCGAACATCACGAACTGGCTGTTGTAGCTCACCTTCACCGTGCCCACCGGCCCGTTGCGCTGCTTCCCGATGATGATCTCCGCGACCCCCTGGTCCGCCGTGTTCGGGTCGTAGTACTCATCGCGGTAGATGAACATCACGGTATCCGCATCCTGCTCCACCGCGCCCGATTCACGCAGGTCCGACAGCACGGGGCGGTGGTTCGGGCGCTGCTCGACCGCCCGCGAGAGCTGCGAGAGCACCACGATGGGAATGTTCAGCTCGCGCGCCAGCTTCTTCAGGTTCCGGCTGATGGCACTGACTTCCAGCGTCCGGTTCATCCCCGATCGCCCGCTCGTGCTGTCGACCTCCACCAGCTGCAGGTAGTCCAGGAACAGCACGTCGCACTTCCCCGCCGCGTGAAGCCGCCGGGCACGCCGGGCAATCCCCGTGCCGGTCTGATCACTGCTGTCGAAGTACTCAATGGGCAGTGCCGCGAGGGCCGGTGCGGCCTTCGCCAGGCGCAGGTGGTCCCGCTCGTTCAGGGCTCCCGTGCGGACCTTCTGCATGTCCACCCGCGCGGCCGTCGCCAGCGAGCGCAAGGCGAGCTGTTTGGCGTCCATCTCCAGGCTGCACACCACAGCCCGCTTCCCACTGCGGGCGGCGTTCTGCATCCACTGGTAACCCATCGCCGTCTTGCCCATCGCTGGGCGTGCCGCGAGCACGTACAGCGCGCCCGGCTCCAGGCCCACGATCTCCGCGTCGAGATCCCGCAGGCCCGTGCCGATGGCCTCGACCGGCCCGCGCCCGATGATCTCCAGGGCCTGGGCGATGGCCGTCTCCTGCGAGATGGACTCGGTGGATGCGCCCTGCGGCTCCAGGGGCAGCGCGATCTGCGAGGCCAGCGTGGCGAGGTCTTCGAGCGCCAGGTCGCCCTCGGTCGCGTGCCGGATCAGGTCGGTTGCTCGGCGGATGGCCTGCCGCCGCCCAAGCAGCTCGCCCAGGGTCAGCGCGTACTGGGGCGCGTAGGCCCCGGTCGCCTCCTGTGCGGCCACGCCGGTCAGGTAGTTCATGTTCACCCACGTCGAGAAGCCCAGCTCCTCGGCGCGGCCCAGGATCAGCCCGTAGTCGTCCACGGGCTTGCCCGTGGCATGGAGGTCGGCCATCGTGTCGCGCAGGTGCCGCCCGGCCTGGCTGTGGAAGGCCTCGCTGGGGAGGGCCAGCACTTCCGGCCAGGCCAACTCCGGGTCGATGAACACGCTGGAGAGCAGGCGTTCTTCGACCCCGACGTTACTGGGCAGGGGGCGGGCAGCGGTGTCGGGCAGGCTCACAGGATCACCTCGACGTGGGCATGGAACGAGGGCGGAATGAGCGGGGTGGCGTCGCTGTCGGTGACCAGGGTGCCGTTCGGGCTGACGCTGAGGATGATCATCTCCTGCCCGCCGTAACGCACCCGCTGGTCCTCAGCGAAGGCTGGCCCGCCCTCGCCGCCGGCCGCCGCGCCGCCGGGCCGGGCGGAACTTTTGGCCTTCGCCTCGATTCCGGTCTTCATGCGTGCCTGGAGCGCAGCCTGTGGGTGAGCGAAGCTGCCCAGGGTCAGGATGTTTTCTGCTGCCTCGCGCAGCAGGTCCGCGTGCCCTTCGCGGACCCACCGGGCCCACACGGCCTGCTGCCGAGCCTGGGTGACGGGGGCGGCTTTGGCTTCACTGGTCCAGTCGTTCCAAAGATTTCCAAGATCAGCACCAACAACAACATCTTCGTCGTGAGTGCCTTCGCTCAGGCCAGCGCTGATGGTGTTGATGTTGTTACGTATAGTCTTAGATAAGGAATAAATATCTTTTTCTTTATGGGTCGCATTTTGCGACCCCCCCTCTTCACGGGGCTCGGGGGTGGGGGTCGCAAAATGCGACGGCCCAAAACACGGCGTTTCTGCGGGGGGGTCGCATTTTGCGACGGCCTCAAACACGGTGTTTTCCTGGGGGGGGTCGCATTTTGCGACAGCGGCCGAATCGGCGTTTTCCTGGCGGCGGCGCATGGCCGGGGCGGCGTGTTTCGTGGGCCGTTCGGCCGGGCGGCCCCGGATCAGGAGGCGGGTCATGCTCACGAGCTGCATCCCGCCGGCCGTGTGCGCGTGGTCGCGGCTGATGAAGCCGTCCTCTTCCAAGTTCGCCAGCTGGCGGATCACGGTGCTCTTGTCCTTGTCGATCATCTCGGCGAGGACCTCGATGGGCGTCCGGGTCTGCCCCCGGTCGTCTGCGAGATCCGCCAACGCCAACAGGAGCAACTTGCCCTTGCCGACGCTCTGCTGCCAGGCCCAGCCGGTGGCGTAGCTGCTCATAGCGCCACGCTCGTCGAGAGGGCGTTCAGGGGGGTGCGGGTCAGGTTCAGGCACAGCATGAAGGGACTCCTTCGCGTCCCTGGGGTGTGCGAACCCCGTCCGGCACATTGACCGGACACGCACACCCGCGTAAAGTGTGCGTAAGGCGAACGCCTCCGCTTGGCAAAGCGGTGACAATCTCGGTAGATTCGGGTTTCTTTAGCCCCCAGACACGGTTTCGTAGACCAACTCTGGGGGTTTCCCGTTGGACGGATACACGTCGGCCAGCGGAAGTACCCTGAGCATAGCAGCCTGCATGACGTTTCGCGTTGGGGGCTGAGCGGGTCATCAGGCGGCCTGACCTACCGTGCGGGCCGCCTGCCGGAGCAGGTGGTTCAGGATGGGCGCGAGCTTGCTCACAGCCGGGCTTCTCGCTCTGCCTGCTGGCGTAGCTTCTTGGCCTTCTTGCCCATGTCGGCCGTCAGCGTGACGCTCTGGCCGCCGCTGGTCAGGGTGACGCTCTCCACACCCGGCAGGTCCGTCAGCTTCTCGACGAGGCTGCCTTCCGGCTCCTCTTCGTGCAGGGGGGCGGCGTCGCTCAGGGCGATCAGGATGCGGGCGACGTAGGGTTGCCCGACTTCCAGGAGCACGCGCTGGCCTTCCAGGCTGGTCAGTTCAAGCCCGGCTTCCTTCGTGGTGTGGGAGAACGCGCTGCGGATGGCGGACACGAACTTCAGGTCGAAGCTGAAGGTGCTCTCCTCGACCGCTGCGCCCTCGAAGGGGGCGTGCACGTCGGGCAGGGGCACCGTGTCGGGCGCCTCGCCCTCTTCGGTGTCGTACTCGAAGGCGGGTACCCGCACGAGGCCGTCCGGGCTGAGCAGGGTGCCGGTGGCCTGCTCGAGGAGGACGTACTTGCCCTTGACGTACTTGAACAGGGTCTTGATGTGTTCGGAGGGGTAGACGCGGTACTGGTCGCCGATCTTGG
Source organism: Deinococcus sp. Leaf326 (assembly GCF_001424185.1). Taxonomy (NCBI): domain Bacteria; kingdom Thermotogati; phylum Deinococcota; class Deinococci; order Deinococcales; family Deinococcaceae; genus Deinococcus; species Deinococcus sp. Leaf326. The sequence continues at coordinate 44,480 of NZ_LMOM01000016.1, forward strand.
GCGGGAACAGGTCGCCCTCGCCTTCGAGCAGGGCAGGGGTGAGCATGGCGCTGTAGCCGTCGCTGGCGAACCAGTGGGGCTTGCCGTGCAGGTCGAAGAGGAACACGGCCGCGTTGCTCCAGGCCAGCTTGTCGCTGCTGTTCGTGAACTGGTACAGGGGCGGCTGGGCGGTCAGGGGCAGGCCGGTGGGGGGTTCTTTCCTGGGCATCGTGGGTCCTCCTGGGGGCTTCGTGTTCGAGGTCGTCGAGGTAGGTCTCTCCGGCGGGGGTGAGGGCGTACTGGTGGGCGCGGCCGGCGTGGCCGACGACCACCAGCCACCCGGCTTTGACGAGGCGGCCGAGGGCGGTGCTGCGGGCGCGGCGGCAACGGAGCCAGGGCCAGCGGGCCTGGACGCGGGCGAGGAGCTCGCCGGCGGTTTGTCCGGCGGCGCAGGCGGCGCGCAGGAGCAGGTGGGGCAGCTCGCCGGGGAGAAGGGCGACTTCGGTCATCTGAGGGCCTCCCCAGGGAAACGAACCTCTATGCTCTCCCCATGCGGTTGTCCGTGCCTGTGCAGGTCGTTCTGGCGTTGGTGCTGGTCGCCATTCTCATTGCTCTGGACGTCACCGTCTGGCCTCATGCCATGAGTACGGCCATAGGACTGGCCGTCGTCGGTCAGATGATCTGGGGCTGGCGTCAGGGGAAACGCAAAGAAGTCGGACAGGTGCTGTTGCTGATGCTGTTCGCGGCCGCGCTGTTCTTCGGTGCCGACTACATCGAGTCCACGCGCACGCCCTGAGTGCTCGTCTGGGCGCGTTTCCGTCTTGCTGGTCGGCATGCAGAAAAAGGCCCGACCCGCTAGCGTGATCTCCCAGGCCTGAGCTGCGTGGCCGCTCGCGTCGGTGCGGGTGACGGCCTGAGCCTGTCCGGCGCTCGCCACGTAGGTCAGGAAGGCGGCGGCGCGCTGGGGGGTGACGGCGAGCTGCCGGGCCAGCTCGTGGGTGGTCAGGGGGCCGTAGGCGGCCAGGGGTTCGAGGACCACGGCGTTGAGGGTGGCCACGCGCGCCTTGGGCTTCATGCCCCGGCGCAAGGGCGTGCGCTGGCGGGCGAGCTCGGCGCGGCCGGCGGTCGTGACGGTGAGGTGGTCGGGGTGCAGGTAGCCCAGGAGGATGAGTTGGCGCACGACGCGGTTGTGGCGCTCAGGCGAGTAGCGGACGCCGCCGGCCGCGCACACGGCCGCGTACAGCTCGGCTTCGGTCTGGGCTTGGGCGTGTGCGGTCGCCAGGACCAGGGCGGGCAGGTCGCCGCGCTTGAGCTCTCCGGGGTGGCAGCTCACAGCGCGCCTGCCTTCAGGACGGCCTTCAGGGCGCGTTTGCCGGCGCAGGTGCGCTCGTAGGCCACGTCGCCGCCGCGCAGGGTCGAGACGAGGTGCCCGGCGCTGAGGGCGGCCAGGACACTGCCACCAGACATGGGCGTGTTAGGAATACTGGTGTGTTGGACTGCGATTACCGGCAGATCGTTGCTGAAGCAGAGGCTGCTTGGGCGGCTTACCGGATGAGGGTGCAGCAGGACATCACTTGTGGGGCATTGACGCTGGCGGCAGGGGCGGCGTTGCAGAGTGAGCGGAATAAGGCGGCTTGGTTGCGCCAATATCTGGCTCAACGCCAGGTCCTGAAGTTGTAGACGCAGCGGCATTAGCGCACCACCTGGAAGCGGTAGGCGCAGGGGGCGCCGTGGCCGGTGGGGATGGCCTGGGCGCGGCCGGTGTCGACCAGGTGCCAGAGCACGGTGCTGCCGGTCTGCCAGCGGCTGCCGCTGCGGGCGCAGGCTTCGGGGTGCGTAAGGCCGTCCGGCGTGGCCTGGAGGGCGAGGAGCACAAGCTCAGGCGTGCACTTCTTGGTGCCGTCAGCGCGAGGCATCAGCGGGCCGCCTGGGGTAAGGAGGAAGGACGCGGCGAGGTCGAGCATGATGTTGCCCTCTGGGGCGGGATACTGAAGGGAGGTGAAATATGAAAGTTCAAGTTCAAGCGAAGCAGTTGCTCTACACGGGGGAACTGGTGAATGGTGGGGAGGATGGACAACTCGGCGAAACCCTGCGTCTGGAGGCGGGGTTTAGTCGAGTGGTCGTCCTGAAGAACGCAGTAGCTGTGGGGTTGGGAGGAACACGGCGGCACACCCTGCTGGTGATTGACGGTGCCGAAGTTCTGTCCATTGGGATTCCTGACGAGGAAGCGGATTCGGCGGCCGAGGCGACAGATGCGGAGAGCAGGCGACAGGAGGCGCAACGGCGGGAGTCCAATCGGCCCCGCTCGTAAACCTGAGCCGTGATGCGCTCCCGGAGGGCATCCACTCAATGCAAAAGAGGCGATGTGGCGCTCGTGGACCTGCTGGCGCTTGTGCAGGTTCTGCGCCGACCCCATGTAGATCCGGCCGGTGCTCCGACTCTGGACCGCGTAGACCACAGCGGTAGGGATACGTCTACTCCAGAGCCAAAGAGATGGAACACGGGTGGCCGGGTGAGTGGGCAGGGCCTTCTGGGCGTAGGGTGACCCATGGTGACGCAGAAACCGCAAGTGATTCAGCAGCAGAGTCTCGCCCGAAAAGGTAATGCTGAGTTGACCGCTTCGTTCCTGGACAAGGACCGTTACCGCTACAGACAGGGAGCAGCGCTGACCGTCGAGTTGCACAACAGAGGTGCGCTGGCCTTTAAGGTCCGGGGCGTCGATGTGGCCTGGAGAGACCGTGCCGGGGTGCCGCGACAGCTGCACCTGTTGTGGACGGGAGGGCTTGCCTCTGGAGAGAGATGGACCTTGCTGGACCCGCGCAGCTATGTGCAGTGGCGTGCGTTTGCCCGGCAAGGAGATGGGCATGAGTTTGGGCGTGGCCAGGTGGTCCACGACGTAACCGTGCGGTTGGATGACGGCGGACGGGTGCTCTTGCCATTTCAGGTGTGTTGGGGATTTGCGACGCCCGCACGTGAGTTTGGGTTTTTTCTGCCTGCACTGGCCGGAGTGACCCACAGGTGACGGGACTTGGACGGGCTCAGCACCAGGAGTGGAGTTAAGGTTTGGGTTTGTCAGGTTGCCGAATAAGCGTTTCGTAAAGATTGCGGTATGCAACTGAACCAGCCCGTCTTGTTCGATGCCGCCACCGCCACTGCTTGGACGGCCTACCAGGCGTTCGTCGGTCGGCTGGTCGAAACGCAGCAGGTGACGCGTGAAGTCGGCGAGCGGCTGTGCAGCGCCGTGGGGCAGGCCCGGTGGCACCGGGGCTACCAGCGGGAGCGCACTGGGGCACTGACTGCTCCCGCCCGCGTGGCTGTCTAAGGGGCACCCCGGCACCTTGCGAGGGGCGAAAACGCCCTGCAGGAGACAAACGCCATGACGCAGATCGCGAGCCACTACACCCCACTGAGCACCGCAGCGCCCAACCTGCACCTGGAATCGACAGCCATGGAGATGCTGCTTCTGCGGCTGCGGCTCGGGCTGGCGTCCAAAGAACCCCGCAGCCTCTCCCTGCTGGGGCTGCGCCAGCTGCTGGCGGGGTTCGGGGACAGTTCGATGCCGCAGACTGAGTTCGACGACCTGGAACGCTGGGTCGAGTACCAGTTCAGCGATCTGGTGGACTGAAGGACGCCATCCCCGGAACTCGGAGAGTGACCGCAGTTCCGCACAGGTGGACAGCAGGCGGGCGGCGGAGCGGCCGGGCGTGAGATGTTTGCTTTGGGCGGCCGGCATCATCGCCACCGCTCCGTACAGTTCGCCAGGGCACTGCCGCAGTCCGCGCGGTGGCAGATGGGGCAGACCTCCGGGGCAACCGGGCGGCGCAGCTCGGGCACCGGCCCCATCAGGAAGCGCATGTCCTCGACCTGCTCCTCACGCCAGACTACCAACAGCCCAGCCGGGGCGGGCGGCGTGTCCGGTAATGGGACAGTTACGGCCGGGCCGCCCCGGTCACCCCCTTCGCGCATGGCCGGGGCGAGGAGGCACAGCAGCGCCAGCAGGGAGGCCAGCACCAGCAACACCCACACCAGGATCATCGGCGCTCTCCCAGCACAGCCCAGGCGCTGACCAGCGACCCGATGACGGTCAGGATCAGGTCGCGGCAGGTGACCCCCAGGGCCATACCCACCACCAGCACCACCAACAGCAGCAGCACCTGCCGCCCGGTGCCGGGACGGGGCGTGGGAACGCTCACGCTGCCCCCCAGTACGCGCGCTGCCCCGCCATGTCGCGGTCCCAGGTGTCCCCGGAGGTTCCGGCGTGGGCTGCCTCAGCGCGGTAGGCCTGCGCCACCCGGTCGGCGCGTACGCCCCGCGCCGCGCGCTGCGGCGTGCAGGGATCGGCCTGCACTTCGCTGACCACGCACAGGAAGTGCAGGCGCGAGAGCCGTTCCAGCCGGGTCACGCTGCCCCTCCTTCGGCGGCTTGGGCTGCCTCCGTCAGATGCATGGCGAGGGTGCGGGCTTCCAGGAACGTCAGGTTCAGCGTGACCTCGGCCTCATCGTCGCTGTCACGCAGTTCCAGCAGCATGGCGTGGGGCAGATGGAGAATGACCGGCATGTGCTGTGGGTCGGCTTCCTGCCGTTCGTTGACTTCTAGCCGGGCATAGATGTCGGTGACCTTCTCGCCGTGTAGGTCGGCTTCGTAGAGACTCACGCGGCACCACCCAGGCGTGCGGGTGCGGCCACCGGCACCAGCGTCTCGCGGAAGGCGTTGACGAAGGCCAGCGTCTCGAATGCGCCGTTGATGCGGGGGCGCAGGGCGGCGGGGAGGGTCACCGGATCGTGTTGAATGCTCACGCCGTGCTCCCGGCCCAGGCGGTCGAGGGTACGGAAGAGCTCGCCCTGAGCGCAGGAGGTCACGCTCAGCTCCGCGCGGCTGCCGTGCAGGGCAGGCAGAGGCGGGAAGAAGGCGATGGCCGTCTCACCAAAGCTGGGCCAGGCGTGGGCACGCACGGGGAAGTGGGCGCGGGCGGTACGGTGGGTGGTCTTGTGGCGTATCATCTTCGTACTCCTTTGCCCCCCGCAGATGCCCTCAGAAAGCAGCGGGGGGCGGGCTTTTGGTTACTTGCGAGGCGTGGGCTGGAGCGTAGGGGTGGGTGGGACTCCGCAAGCAGGACCGATTACGTTTTTACTGGTAAATAACGTTGAACATAATTGCTCTATAGGTACCTCCAATACGGCAGCGAGAGGACCAGCAATACTTAGTGAGGCGTCTTTCTGCACACCTTGCTCTTGTTTCTGGATGGTCTGGACTGCCACGCCCGATAGGGTGGAAAGCTGTTGCTGGGTCAGCTTTTTCTCCTCCCGGATAGTTTTGAGGCGGTCAAGATTGAACATCGTACAGGTACTTTACGTTTCTATGGGTATCCTGTCAATACTATAACCAGTAAAAACTTTGAATACCCTGGAACCACTGAACTACCCTTCCCGTACTAGTACGGAAATGACAGGGGCGTATTTCATGACCAGAGGTAGATCTACAACTAAGCTCGCACCGCCTTGGTCCATCGCGCTGAAGGTGCGGCGTGTCCAGCTCGGGCTCTCGCAAGAGGCTATCGCTGACGCGACTCAAGGTGTCGTTTCGCAGAGCACCATGTCATCTCTTGAAGTTGGCCGGCAAGAGTTGACCGATTTGGCATATGTACGGGTCGTTGCTCTTGCCCGTGCACTGAACTGGTCGCTGGCCGAGATGCAACAGGCTACTGGGGTAGACCTGGGCCTGACTGAAGCCGCTCCCCTTCCTGCTGTCGCTGAGCCAACGCCCGTCTACAGTCTCAAGGCCTTGGGCGCCCCTGAGCCACAGCCGGACGGCGTGAACATGACGCCCAACCCTGGCCCGCACCCGGCCCACTGGCGCCAGACGTTCATGGATGGCACCGACATGGACCCGCGCATTCGCGACGGCGAGAGCATCTACTACGACACCGACAAGGTCAAGCCGGACAAGGGCGTCTACGTGGTACGTCACGACGGCCGCGCCCTGGTGCGCCGCTTTTCCCAGTTGCCGACCGGTCCTGCATGGACAGCCGACAACCCGGCGTTCGCCCACCAGTTCATTCCCGACAGCCCTGCTGTCACTGTCCTCGGCAAGATTTACCGCGTGGTTGGCATCCGCGATGGTAAGGCCCTCAACTAAGGAGTCGATACGCGATGCCCGCCAGCCTCTTTCTCCCCCGCAGCCCTCTGCAAACCCACTACACCCTCCAACTGTCTGGCATCGTGCAGGCCAGCATCCCTTTCGCCCCGGCGGATGATGACGATTTCGACCTGATGCACAGTGTGGAGATCATGTTGCGTGGCACGCAGTATCAGCCGCACGCGCGGGCCTTCCAAGTGACGGGTAGCAGTATGGACGATGGTACGGCGCGGGCGATCCGGCATGGAGACATCGTGCTGGTGAACAGCCGGGACGCGTTCAACACCTCGCGACCCTGCCTCTTCGAGACGCCGAACGGGTACATCATCAAGAGCCGTTCGCTGCTGCGCGGGAAGCATGTGCTGGTGAGTAAGAACCCGGAGGTGGCGCCGATTGTGGATATGACGGACATCCGGCCTTGTGGGAGCGTATACGGGGTCTACCTGGGGCCGTACCGGGTGCGCCTGCTATAGCAGTAGATCCTCGACATGCACTGGGGGTAATGGGCTGAAGGCGGAAGTTGCACCGCACATCTTCATCATCGACCTTTTATCTGGCTCTGTCTAAAAACCACTGTGGGTTGAAATGTATACGAATATTGCCTTTGCGATGGCCTTCATGGGGCCCCTTGTGCTGGGGCTTCTGCTTGGCCTCTACCATAAGAAAATCATCCCGGTTGTTGCCGTCGTGGGAGTCATCACCTGTTACGTTCTCGCTGTTCCAGTTATCGGCTCAATCGATACTCGCGCTGCCAACGAAGTCGCTATGCGGGAACGGCAGGCGGCGCGGGCGGCAGCACGGGTGGCGGTCAGGACCTCGAACGTCGTCACCTTCAACGAAACCGTAGATCTTCAGTCCGCCCTTAGCGACATGCCCCAGGCTGTTGAGGTTTCGGTCAAAGCATTGTCCGTTTACCAGGCCAGCCAGAGGACAAAGGAGTTCGTTTTCTCCGACGCTGGGCGGGGGATGGAGGTCGGTATCTACTTTTTTCATCCAGAAAATCAGTATTGGTCAGATGGTGGCTATCGGGGCCCTACAGACCCTCTCAAGACAGAGCAGATCAATGACGCATTGGTAGAAACCTTCTACCTTCCCAGGGTAGAGGCTACTTCCAAACAGAGGCAGTCGGGAAGATCCGAACTCGTGCCACAACGTCCCGCATTATATGTGGTCGGTGTCACGGTTCCTATACAGGGAGCAGCCCCACTCAAAGCCCACTGTCACGGTTCCGCAATCAGCCCGGCTGCCCTCGCTGAAATGCGCGCCATTTGCGTCACCCTCACGGCCCGGGCCTTATCGACGGGCACGACCATGCCTTGAGAATGGCACTCCTTGTGTGTCAAGTCTTCGCACCTTCGAGGTAACAGAATGGTGACTGAATAGCCTCTCTCCGCACGATCCTTTATATCTAGAGCTCTGACCCAAACAATGACATTGATCAGCTGGTTGAATTGCTGTCTAAAGTAGTTGTCTTTTTGACAAACGCTGGGGTAGCTGTGGGTGCACGAGCTTTCAGCGTAAAGACGGCTTCTGAATAGTACAGATCACTCTTTGCCCCCTTTTTCTACGAGCAAACCCATGTGCCGCATCATTTACCACAAGACCAGAAAAACGTGCAGCTCACTGCTATGACGTAAGCCGAGAGCACGTCACATGTTCCCAACACCCCACCAGCTCCGGCGTACGCTGGGGCAAGGAGAGACCATGCGCCAGGTGATCGTCACCGAATTCCTCACCCTCGACGGCGTGCTGGAAGACCTCGACACCTGACAGAAAAGCTGGCACAGCAAGAGGCTTACGGGCCTCTTCCTTTGCCGCACGCCCAGCCCACCAGAACCACCCCTATTTCCGGTACACCATCACCCGACGTTCTGGGGGTACCGACCGAGGCGAGAAGCGGGCAGACCGGTCACCGACCACCTCACGCACACTTGATTCAGCCCTATAGGCCGCGACCACCTCGTCCGGGTCCCGTTGCGCCAGGTACCGGGCGTACAGCAGGCCCTGACCGATCCGCGAGACGGGGAAGTCCGGGCAGAACAAATGTGGGCGCGTCCATTGCTGCGCGACGACCGCCACATCCGTCACCCGGACCAGATCAGACCACGCTGGCACGCTCTGGCCGTGGTGGATGGGCGCCTCCAGGGGTTGGTGGACCTGAAACAACCAAGTGGCTCGGTCACCGTGAATAGAGGCCAGAACGCTGTGGATCCGCCGTTCCAGCAGGGCAGAGAGCGGCATATCTTCTTCAAAGACCAGCAGACACCAGTGGTCGTGGGTGTCGTCGCCCATGCTGACGCTTTCCCGGTCGAACGCGACCTGCAGCGCGCCTGGGCGCATGACGCTCTGCACATGGGTCTGCCAGCGCGCTTGCGCCTCGTCCGTCTTTGGGGCGGGGGGCGGCTCAGAGATGTGTTGGTTCCTCCGTGCTGTTCGTAGACCTTGTCCGACGAAGACCAGCAGCACGATCAGGACCAGGATTGCAGCTCCGCCGAGAAGTTGAAGGAACCAATGGGGTGGGGTCATGACGCCCAGGGTATAGAGCTATCTGCGTGACCTGGGGGGAAAGGGCTCAGGAGGAGTGACGCGGTACGTGGGTCCAGTGGCGTTATATCCCTCCAGGGGGAGCCTCAAAGTGCGGTCGACAACCTCAACAGCGGCAAGAGCATCGGCCGCCTGGATCGGCGCACACCCTGAAAAAGCAGACGTGATCGCAGCCTTAGAGGCCCTCAAGCGTCAGGATGGGCTGCCCCTGTTGACCTACGGCAGCGCCACGTTCGTCCAGACCCTGCTGCGGCATGGGCTGGTGGACGAGCTGCGGCTGATGATCTACCCCGTGGTGCTGGGCAGCGGCAAACGCCTGTTCTCGGGAGAAGACCGGCTGTCGCTAGAGCTGATCGAGTCGAGACCCTTCGGCCAGGGGGTCATGCTCCTGACGTATGGGCCTGGGGGCCGCTGAGCGTCAGCTCGTAGGAAGACTGCGGTATCCAGCTCAAGGACGCCCTCGACAGGTGCTCGTGGCGCGAAACACCTTCTTTTGGGCGTGTCTGACCGGTAAACTTCAGGCTGCCAAGATGGAGATTGAATTCAAGAAACACGTACACCGTACGGTGTACGTGTTTCGACAAGGCGTGGTTCTTCTCCAGAATCTTTTGCTATATCCGTCCTCTTGGATCTTGGCGCGGTTTGGTGTCACTCATACCGCGTTTTCCCGATGCGTGAGCCTGACGTGGCCTGGAGTTGGCGGTAGGGCTGGAATTTACTCTTAGTTCTACCATACATCTCAGATTCAGGTCGGCTTTATGTTTCTAGTAACAATGCATGTTGTGCTCTAAGTCTTTTAATGATATTTGTCTGTTTTGCGCAGTGCTAAAGCTTGTTCATATGAGGAAATATGACCAGTGCTTCATCTCGACTCAACAACTGGTTGGGCGAGTTTGGCATCCAATTTACGACACAGCCGTAAGTGCTTACTACGTCAATCTGGCCTAAAACTGCCAAAAATTCATATAATTCGTCAGCACTAAGATGTTGAAAATGCTCTGCATCTATTTCAGTTAGAAGATCAAACCCGTAGACAACTATCGATATATTAAAGAGCCCCTTTCCTACCAGCTCTTGACGCGGTTTTCCCGGAACAAATTCTTTGCCTTTAGAAATTGCTACCCAGTTTCTAAACACCTTTCTTGCTTGTTTGAAAGGTAAAACTTTGTACTCTGTGCGCGAGTATTCCCAGTATGGTTTTAGACTCAATAGAGAGGGAATAACCCCAGAGGTGAAAGCGTGTAGAACGTTATTTCTATGGGCGGCGTTTCCAAATGATTGTTCAAAAGAGCCTTAGATAGTCACTAGGCCATATGTTTTGTAAATGATGTCTTATCTCCTTTGTATCCTGTATAATTAAATCTAGTCTGATGACAAAACCAGTAAATACTCTACCGTTTAAAATTTTTGAGGTTAAGGGTATCCAAAATATGCAAACAGCTGCATAAATGAGTATAACTCCCACTATAGGCTCTAAATCATTCTTTATCCACCAATCAAAAGATAAGAAAACAGCAAAGAATATGATTGGAAGTGGAAGAAGATATATAGCATATCTTATATATTTTCTTCCCGATGTTGCATAACCATCCCTAATCATTTATACATCACTGTCGAAAGCTCACAGCTTGCCTGGAGGCTGGGCTCGGTCATACTGCGCTTTGATAGATGAGAGCAAGACATCAAACTGACAGTAACTCAAAAAGAACTCCATCCTGCCTTGACTGCGTGCCTGGGCGGGGTGAGGCTCTTTATGACTCAGAAGTTGCACCTCGCGTAGGACAATGAATAGCCGTGCTGGCCGAGAAATTCTGCGTTTTTCGTGAAGAAGTGCAGCAAGCGGTTGAGATAC
>NZ_LMOM01000017.1 GCF_001424185.1 Deinococcus sp. Leaf326
CCCACGCTCGTGGCGAGCTGGCGGTACACGTAGTCGCTCACGTCGCCGGCCGCGAACAGCATCGGCACGCTCGTGTAGATCTCCTCGGTGACTTCCACGTAGCCGTCCTCACGCAGCGCCACGGCGCCTTTCACGAAGTCGGTGTTGGGAATGTGCCCGATGAAGATGAACACGCCGTCAGTGGGCATATCGTGGACCTCGCCGGTCTTGAGGTTCTTCAGGCGCACGCCGTTGACGTTGTCCTCGCCCTTGATCTCCTCGACCGCYGTGTCCCAGATGAACTTCATCTTGGGGTGCGCGAAGGCGCGGGCCTGGGCCACCTTGTTGGCCCGCAGGCTGTCGCGGCGGTGGATCAGCGTGACCTCGTCGGCGAANGTGTCCCAGATGAACTTCATCTTGGGGTGCGCGAAGGCGCGGGCCTGGGCCACCTTGTTGGCCCGCAGGCTGTCGCGGCGGTGGATCAGCGTGACCTCGTCGGCGAACTTGGTCAGGAACAGACCCTCTTCCACGGCCGCGTCGCCGCCGCCCACCACGACCACTTTCTTGCCGCGGTAGAAGAAACCGTCGCAGGTGGCGCAGGTGCTCACGCCGCGCCCCCAGAACTCTTCCTCACCAGGCACGTTCAGGCGCTTGGGGTTGGCGCCGGTCGCCAGGATCACGCTCTTGGCGCGGTACTCGCCGCCGTACCCCGCCACCGTGAAGGGATAGGGGTGAGACGTGGGGTCGTGGCGGATGCCCTGCACCTCATCCATCTCGATCTTCGCGCCGAACTTCTCGGCCTGCTGCTGCATGCGCTGCGCGAGTTCCATGCCCGGAATCGGGTCGGGAAAGCCGGGGTAGTTCTCGACCTCCTCGGTCTGGGCGATCTGGCCGCCGGGCAGCCCCTTTTCCAGAATGACGGTCGAGAGGTTGGCGCGGCCCGTGTAGATGGCCGCCGTCAGGCCGGCGGGACCGCCACCGATGATGACGACGTCATAGTCCTGGGCAGGGGGACTGGTCATGCCACGAGCGTACCACCGGTCACATTACCTGACCGTCNGGCCGCCGGGCAGCCCCTTTTCCAGAATGACGGTCGAGAGGTTGGCGCGGCCCGTGTAGATGGCCGCCGTCAGGCCGGCGGGACCGCCACCGATGATGACGACGTCATAGTCCTGGGCAGGGGTACTGGTCATGCCACGAGCGTACCACCGGTCACATTACCTGACCGTCAGCTCCGCACAGTTTACTTTTTAAAGTAGTAGCATCAAAAAAGAGCCTCACCCGGAAGTGAGGCCCTCTGTGGTTGGGGTACTAGGACTCGAACCTAGATTGACGGTGTCAGAGACCGGCGTCCTGCCATTGGACGATACCCCAGCGAACTGCATCTGGCAAGCCTCTTTGGAGGAGGCAGGGGGGAGTATAGCCAGCCATCCGCTCGGCGTCAATACACCCCGGGGGAAGCGGTCCAGGCCGCACAAAGTCCGGAGTCGCTGGACCCCGTTCACAACGCTAAGTTTTGCGGTTGTCCCTTTGTCGTCAGTTTGGTATAATCAGGCGTTGCCGCGCCGTATGCCCTATGCCGGAGTCACTTCAGGCAGAAGCAGCGGGCAGGTATCAGGAAGGCGGACGTAGACCGGCAAGGACTGCGCGCCAGGAGGAACAGGAGTTCATGGAAGACAACACTCAGACCCCCGCCCAGCAAGGCGGGACTCAGCCCCAGGCGGGCGTGACCCCCAGCAGCGTTCCCCAGATCGAGGAGCGCGAATACCCAGCCATGACCATGGAGGACATCCTCGCCAGTGAGGCGCAGGAACCCCAGAGTGTCAGCCGCGGCGATATCGTGGACGGCACCATCGTCTTCATCGGCCAGGACGGCATCGCCGTGGACATCGGCGCGAAGGTCGAGGGCGTCATTCCCCTCAACCAGCTGGGCGAGGAAAGCGTGTCGCTGGAGCAGGCCCAGGCCGAGTACAAGCAGGGCGACAAGATCGAAGCCTATGTCGTCCGCGTGGACCTCGCCAACAACCAGATCGTGCTGAGCAAGAAGCGCGCCGATCAGGACAAGGGCTGGCGCGTCCTCGAGAAGATGCAGGAGGCCGACGAGGCCTTCGAAGTCGAGGTGCTGGAGAAGGTCCGCGGGGGTCTGGTCGCGCAGGTCGAGGGCATCCGCGCCTTCCTGCCCGCCTCGCAGGTCGACACGCGCCGCGTGAACGACCTCGATCCCTTCGTCGGCAACCCGCTGATGGTCAAGCTCATCGAGCTCAACCGCAAGCGCAACCGCGTGATCATCAGCCACCGCGCCATCATGGAAGCCGAGAAGGCTAAGGCCCGTGAAGCGACGGTCGGCCAGCTGAACTCGGGCGCCGTGTTCGAGGGCGAAGTCGTCGAGATCACCGATTTCGGCGTGTTCGTGAACCTGGGCGGCATCGACGGTCTGGTGCACCGCAGCGAGCTGACCTACGGCCGCTTCAACCACCCCCGCGACGTGGTCAAGGTGGGCGACAAGGTTCAGGTCCAGGTCATTGACGTGGACGAGGGCCGCGAGCGCATCAACCTGTCGATGAAGGCCCTGACCCAGGACCCCTGGGAAGGTGCCACCGAGCGCTACCACATCGGCCAGAAGGTCAACGGCAAGATCACCAACCTCACCAACTTCGGCGCCTTCGTGGAGCTGGAGTCGGGCCTCGAAGGCTTGGTGCACGTCAGCGAGATGAGCTGGACCAAGCGCGTGCGTCATCCCAACGAAGTCATGAAGGAAGGCGACGAGGTCGAAGCCGTCATCTTGCGGATCGACCCCAAGGACCGGCGCATCAGCCTCGGGATTCGTCAGACCACGGACGATCCCTGGAGCGCCCTGCCTGACCGCTACCCGCCCGGCACGCCCGTCAAGGGCAAGATCACCGGTATGACCGACTTCGGCGTGTTCATGGAGATCGAAGAGGGCATCGAGGGCCTGATTCACATCAGCGAACTCGACACCCAGCGCGTGAACAACCCGGCCGACCTGTTCAAGAAGGGCGACGAGATCGAAGCCGTCATCCTGAACATCGACCCCGTCGAGCAGCGCGCCAGCCTGAGCCGTCGCCGCTTCCTGACCGGGGGCGCCGTGCCCGCGCAGGGCGGAGCCCGCGACTACGTCAGCCAGGGCGGCGGCAGCCGCAGCGACCGCTACAGCAGCGGTGGCCAGGGCGGCGGACGCAGCGGTGGTCGTGGCGGCCGTGGTGGCGGCGCCGACTACAACTACAACGCCAAGGACGCCCAGCAGGGCGGCAAGATCAGCACGAAGCTGGGCGACGTGTACGCCGACCTCTTCGCGCAGTTCGGTCTGAGCAACGACAAGAAAGACGATGTCAAGACCGAAGGCGAAACGAACGAGTAAGTTCGTCCAGCCCTAAGAGAAACCGCCTCCTGATGGGGGCGGTTTTTCTGTGGCGTGTAGCCGCTGTGCTGCTCAGAGAGACGATCTCCCAGCTTCAGGACTCGCCGCTGCCCCATCCCACAGGCAGCAGCGACAACAGACCGCTTCCCTCTCAGCGGCGCACAGCGTGATGCACCCTACAGCGGGCCTCGTAACTCTCCTGTGCCCCGACTAGAACCACGGGGTCGTCGTAGCGTGCGGGCTGGCCGCCGATCAGGCGCTGCGAGCGCGTGGCCGGCGCGCCGCAGACCGTGCAGATGGCCGTGAGTTTCTCGGCGCTCTCAGCGCGGGCCAACAGTTCGGGCATCATGCCGAAGGGTTCGGCGCGGAAGTCGAGGTCGAGTCCAGCCACGATGACCCGCACCCCCGCGTTGGCGAGGTCGAGCACGAGCGGGACGAGGTCGGCCCCGAAAAACTGCGCCTCGTCGATGCCCACCACGTCCACCGCCTCGACCGGCGCGGTGAGCAGGGCGTCCTCACCCGTCAGGTGCGCGCGGATGGCCTGCACGTCGGGCACGGCCAGCGCCTCGGCCGTGCGCCCGGCGTGGCTGGCGACATGCGAGACGTGATAGCGGTCGTCGAGCGCAGGCTTAAAGACGGCCACCCGCTGCCGCGCGATGACGGCGCGGGTCACGCGGCGGATGAGTTCCTCGCTCTTACCGCTGAACATCGGGCCGACGATCACCTCGACATGACCGCCAGAATAGGGAGACTTGAGCACGCAAGATTATGGCAGGCCGAAGCCCTGGTGCTCGTCGGCAGCGGCGTCCAGGTACGCCAGAAGTTCGCTCTCTCGCGCTGCGGGCAGCAGAGGAGCCAGACCAGCAGTCCGGCTCCATGCCCGGGTGTCCTCGGCGGTAACGGCGGGATCGGTCAGGGTCAGGCCCGCTGCGAGGGCCGCCGTGTGGTCCACGTTCATCAGGCCGCTCTGGGCCGAGCCGCGCGGAAGGAACACGGGAAACTCGTGCGGAGCGGCGCCCACGGCCTGTAATTCGGACAAACTGGCCCAGCGTACCTCTCGCACTCCGAGCAGGCGCAGGAACTCGGCCCAGGTCAGACGTGGCCCCGACACGTTGAAGACACCGGGACGCCGCGCCTCGGTCAGCCAGACCGTCAGGCGAGCCAGGTCGCGGGCATCAATCACCTGCAGGAAGTCCTGACCGTCGCCGGGAACGAGGACGGGCCCCTCCCCTTCCCCGGCCCGCGCTGCACGGTCCGGCCAGTAGGGGTAGCGCCGCGTGTAATCGTCCGGCCCCGCCACGATCTGCGGGCGCAGGATGGTGGACGCGTCCGGAAAAGCTGCCTGCACCAACGCTTCGCAGGCGACCTTGAGGGGGCCGTAGGTCTCCGAGGTGACGGCGGCGGCCTCGTCCGAGCAGGCGGGGAGCAGCGGATCACTCTCGCGGACCACCTCCCGGTCCTGCTCGGCGTAGACGCTGACGGTGCTGATGAACACGTAGTGGTCCACCCGGGCGCGCAACGCCGCGGTACTGGCACGCACCTGCCGTGGCTGGTAGCCGCTCACGTCCACGCAGGCGTCCCAGCGGCGCCCGGCCAGGGCCTCCAGGCCGCCGCCGGGGGCGTCGCGGTCCCCTGTCAGGTGCTTGACCCCGGCCGGAAGGTCGGCCGCCGTCTGGCCCCGCGTCAGGACCGTAACCCGGTGCCCCGCCGCCACGAAGGCCTCCACGATATGCCGCCCCACGAACCGGGTGCCGCCGAGAATCAGGATGTCCACGGCGCCACCCTATCCAAAAAAACCGCCCCACCTCGCGGGCAGGGCGGTAAAGGCCGGAAGAGCCTTACTTCTTCTTGGTGCGGTAGCTGTCGCCGAAGCGCTTGTTGAACTTGTCCACGCGGCCTTCGGTATCCAGGAAGCGCTCTTCGCCGGTCCAGAAGGGATGCACGCCGCTCCAGACGTCGACGTGGATTTCGGGGCGGGTGCTCATGGTCTCCATGATGACCTTGCCCTGGTAGATGATCTTGGTGGGAACCGCTTTGGGGTGGATGTCCTTTTTCATGCTGTGCCTCCTCCGTCACGTCGGGGTGGCCCTGGGGGCCGCTCGCGGGGTGCGTGACGGGCAACCCTAGCAGTGTATCACCACACGTACCCCTCGTGCCAGTCCTCGCCCCGCCGGATGAACGGCGCGCGGGTGCCCAGAGCCCGGTGCCCCCCCTTGACTGCCGCCCGGACGATCACGCGGGGGTCGAGGCCGGGATACAGCGTGCGCGCGAAGGCGACCTCGTCCCGCACGTCCAGGGTCTCGCCGCTGGCGACCGAGTCGGTGCCCAGCGCGATCTCTACACCGGCCGCCGCGAAGGCCGTCCAGGGAAAGGTTCCGCATTCCAGGTTGGCGTTGCTGCGCGGGCAGGTCACGGCGGCGCAACCCGCGCGGGCGATGCGGGCGATGTCGTCCGGCGTCACGTTGGCGAGATGGACCAGGGTAGGCCGTGCCGCCAGGACCCCCAGCTCGTCGAGGTACCGCACCGGGGTCAGGTCCGGCTCCGGCACGCGGCCGATCACCTCGGCGAAGGTGGGCGGGTACAGAGGGGCAAAACGGTTCTCCCAGATGGGGCCGCCTCCGCTGGCGAACAGCTCCAGTTCGGCGGGATGCTCGGCCACGTGCATCTGGGTGGGCAGGCCCTCGCCCGCGGCGTAGTCCATGACGAGCCGCATGAGGCGCGAACTGAGGTTGAAGGGCGTATGCGGCGAGAGGCCCACGCGCAGGCCGCCGGGCCGCTCCCGCCGCCGCCAGCCCTTGACCTGCTCACGCATCACCCGGAAACGCTCATCGGCTTGCTCCGGCACCGGCCCCAGCACCTCGAAGTACAGGGTGCCCGTGAGGTCGTCCCGGTCCAGCAGCGCGTCCATGACTTCCGGGGACCACACGATGTCGCCCACGCCGCCGGTGCCCAGGCGCGTCAGCGTGTCGGCTCCGGCGAGGGCAGCGGCCCGCCCCCGGCGCTCCCGGCCGGCGATGACGACCTCAGGAATCCAGCGGAAGTAGGGCAGCGCCGCGAAGTCGTAGGCGCTCATGTCGAGGTGCGTGTGCGCGTTGACAGGCGGCGGGGCGATGACGCCGCCCACGTGTTCCTCTGTGGCCTGCGGGTAGTTGGCGCGCAGGGTGTCGGGGTGCCCGGTCGCGGCCACCACGCCGCCTGACACCACAACCGCGCCCGGCGACTGCGCGCCCCCCAGCCCGGTATACAGCAGGTCGCAGGTCAGCAGTCGGGGCGGCGCGGCGGGAGAAGCAGTCATGGCCGGAATGCTAGAGCACCCAGCCCCGGGTCGGCTCCCCGTACTCCCACGTCAGCTCAGGGCGCGCACCCGGTCCTGCAGCTCACGGGCCACGGCGCCCGATCCCTGGCGCAGCAACGCGGCGGGCACGAACCAGCGGCCCTTGTGCTCGACCTCGCTCGTGAAGAGGCTCGCCACGCCGGTCGCGCGGCGGTCCACCTCCAGCAGCAGTTCCAGGCCGCCCGGCGCCGGGAAGAAGGCCAGCTCCAGCTCGGTCAGGCAGTACTGCCCGGCAGGAGGCCGGAAGCTGAGCTCCTGCACCACGCCGCCGTAGCGGTACTCGGTCTCGCTGTGGTGCAGGCGGAACCCGAGGTCCTGCGCCGCCTGGATGACCGTTTCCATGTCCTCACTGGGCCGGATCCACACGCCGTCGGTATCGCCGGGGTCCGCCGCGCCCACGACGTCGGCGTCCGTGACGAGCCACACCTCCGAGCCCGGCAGACTCAGGGGCGTGCCGTGCGGCACTGGCAGCTCGAAGGGAAACTCGCGCGTCTCGCCGGGGCGGATGGTGAAGCCCGGAACCACCGGCTGCGAGAACAGCGTGTGGGTGATGGTGCTGTCGTCGCTGCGGTAGCGCGTCGCCAGCCCCAGGTTGACGCGCTCGATGCGCTGCTCGACCCGGCCACCTTGCACGGCGACCACGCCCGAGAGGGACTCGCCCACGCGCGCCTCGGGGCGGCTCAGGCGGGTATCCACGCGCGCCGCGCCGATGCCGACGGCGGCCATCATCTTTCCGAGAAATCCCATACGCCCTCAGGTACGCCCCGGAAAGGCGCGGGGTTCCCGGCCGCGGCCTAGCTGTGGCCCGACAGGCGGTGCTCGGCGATCATGGCGGCCCCGACGATCCCCGCCTCGTTTTGCAGGGCGGCAGCGACCAGCTTGCTGCGCGCAGGAACGATCAGGTCCTGCCACTTGTCGGCCTTCTTGCTGACGCCGCCGCCGATGATGAACAGGTCCGGCGAGAGCAGCAGTTCGAGGTGTTCGATATAGGTCGCCACGCGCTTGGCCCACTGCTTCCAGTTCAGGTCGTCGCGCTCGCGGGCGCGGTCGGACGCCCAGGTCTCGGCGTGCTTGTCGCGCAGCCACAGGTGGCCGAACTCGGTGTTGGGCACGAGAACGCCGTCGTGGATCAGGGCGCTGCCGATGCCGGTCCCGAAGGTCAGCACGAGCACCGTTCCCTTCACGTCCGCGCCGGCCCCAAACCGGGCCTCGGCCAGCCCGGCGGCGTCGGCGTCGTTGATGAGGGTCACGTCGCGGCCCGTGGCACGGGTGAACAGGGCGTCGGCGTCCAGCCCGATCCAGTCCTTGTCCACGTTGGCCGCGCTCAGGGTCTTGCCGTGCTGCACGATGCCCGGAAAGGTGACGCCCACGGGGCCGCTGTGTCCGAAGTGCTTCACGAGCTGCGCCACGACAGCCTGCACGTCGTCGGGTTTCGCGCCCTCGGGGGTGGGGATCCGGTGACGCCCGGCCACCAGCTTGCCGGTCGCCGTGTCCACGGGCGCGCCCTTGATACCACTGCCGCCGATGTCGATGCCCAGAATCACGCTCATATGCCCTACAGCGTACTGTGGCACGCGCCCGAAATGTTCGCGCCGGACGCGCTGGGAACAGGACTGGGCGGACAGATGAAGACCCCTGCCCTCCCCTGTCCCGCGCCCCGGCCCTGTGCCAATGCTCTAGCCTGCGCCCCATGACCCTCTTCAGACTGGACGGCAGGCGGGCGCTCGTGACGGGCGGCAGCAAGGGCATCGGGCTGGCGGCGGCGCACCACCTCGCGCGGCTGGGGGCCCAGGTGACGGTCGCGGCGCGCGGCGAGGAGGCCCTGCGCGCGGCCGCCGAGGCCATCGGCGCACGCTGGGTCGTGGCCGACGTGGGCACGCCCGAGGGGGTGCGCGCCGCCGTGGAGGCCGCCGGGGACGTGGATATCCTGGTGAGCAACGCGGGCGGGCCGCCCCAGTCGCTGCCTAGCGCGGTCACGGAGGAGGCCTGGGCCCAGGGTTTCGAGACCACCTTCCTGAGCACCGCACGCCTCGCCGGGGCCGTACTGCCAGGGATGCGCGAGCGGCGTTGGGGACGGATCATCGCCGTGACCAGTCTGACAGTAGAGCGCCCCACACTGATGCTGCCGGTGAGCAACGCCCTGCGCGCCGCCGTGACCAACCATCTCAAGACGCTGGCCCTGGAGGTGGCCGCAGACGGCGTGACCTGTAATACCGTTGCGCCGGGCTACACCGCCACCGCGCGTCTTCAGGCCCTGCACCGCGATCCCGCGCAGGCCGAAGCCCTGATGGAGCGTATTCCGGCCCGTCGCTTCGGGGAACCGGGCGAGGTGGCGGCGGCGGTGGCCTTTCTGGCGACCCAGGAAGCCGCATACATCACCGGACAGGAACTGCTGGTGGACGGCGGCTGGGGCATCTAACTACGGAAAACCCGCCGCCACCGGTGAAGGAGGCAGGCGGGTCCGGGGTTCAGAGGCTCAGACTAGGCCGCTGAAGTCCCCGTTGAGGCCGTTGGGGAAGAAGCCGCCCTTGCTGGCATTTGCTCCCAGGTAGACGATGTTCAGGACTTCGCGGGGGCTGCGGCCGTAGGCCACGCTGTTGGCGTCGGCCACCACGATGTTGGCCTTGCCGTTCTTGGTGAGGCCTTCGTCCTTGCCGCCGCCGACTGCCGCGCGCAGGTCACTGATCTTCTGGATGAGCTGCTCGACGGTCACGCCGTAGGGGGTCACAGCGTCCTTCTGGGCGTACAGCAGGGTGCGGATCTCACCGGCGTGATAGGCCTCGACTGCCAGGATGCCGGCTGCCGAATCCAGGATGCCACCTTCGCTGTAGTCCACGATTAGGCGCGCGGCGCCCTTGTAGGCGGTGACGCCCACGTCTTCGAAGATGAAGGCGCCATGCAGGAAGAACAGGTCGTTGAGGTAGGGGTTGAACGAGGGGCTGAGGGTCGCGCCCGCCGCCGCGTTGGCCGCCGCCGCAAAGGCCGGGCCGATGTCGATCACGGGGCGATCGACAGCGGCACTGCCGAGCTTGGCGCGCAGGGCTTTGACGTGGTTCAGCTCGTCGTCGGCGATCTCCTGGGCGTACTGGGCGACCGCCGGGTTGGTGAAGGCGATGCTGGTGGTACCGTCGAAGCCGCTGGGCAGGATGATCGCGGCGCTGCCACCAATCGCCTTGAGTTCGTTGATGCGGCCCACGGCGGCGAGGTAGAAGGCCGCTTCGAGGTACTCCAGGTTCAGGGCGAAGTTACCGATCTTGGCGTCGTAGTTCGGCTTGACCGGCTCGACGGCGCCCACATTGGTGCAGCCGGCGAGGACGGCGCCGGCGCCCATGAGGCCGGCCATACCGAGGAACTTGCGGCGGGTGCTGTTGCCAGCGGGGTTGTTGGTGTCGTTGCTCATGTGAGACCCTCCTGAAGTTGAGGTCGGAACGTAGAGAAAGAGGCGAGGGGGAAGAACCGTCGGGAACCGCAGAAGGCTGCACCAGAGCGGCGCCGCCCTACAGGACGGCTCCAGCACAACGGCTTCTTGCCTTCACCATGACGATATGCCGCCGCGCGGGAATTGGATCACCGGTCACCGAGAATGAACCTTGAATGAAGCGCGTCCGGCCGCCTGCCGTTTTCCAAAGAAGCGGCCCCACCGCGACGTTCGTGTCCGGTGGGGCTCTCTTAGCAGAGGTCCAGAAAGATCGGCGGCTTAGAGGGCCTGCACGAACAGCGGCGTGGTGGTCGGCTGGGGGCTGCCCCCCGGCGGCTCGACGCTGACGGCCACACTCGCGCCCCGGGGCAGCGAGGCCGTGAACACTTCCTGCCCGAAGACCCCCAGCGAGACGGGCGCTCCCCCCTGGATCTGCCAGAGCTGATAGGTACGGCCCTCGGCAGGAGCCTGGGTCAGGCGCACGTACACGCGGCCGTCGGGCAGGCGAACCAGATTGCCCAGCGGCGCTCCGGCCGCTCCCAGCACCCGCGACTCGGCCCCCGGGACGGCAGCGTAGCGTGCCAGGGCGTCGGCCGGAGGCCGCAGCCACAGCCCCACCCCCACCGCTGCGGCCAGAGACACAGCGGCCCACAGGGCCGTCAGAGACCGGGCCGGGCGCGCGGCGGGCGCAGCAGACGCAGTAGGCCGCGGTACAACCCGGTCTACAGGAGCGGCCGGGGCCAGGGCTGCCTCGGCGCGCAGGCGCTCCAGCAGACGCTCGTGGGCGCCCGGCGGAACCTGGGCGGCGCTGAGATCCAGCGTCTCGACAAGGGCCAGCAGGGCGTCCTGGTCGGCCTGAACGTCGGCGTACAGCGCCGGGTCGGCGTCGATCCGGGCCTGGACCTGCGCCGCCTCAGCGGGTGAAAGCTGGCCCAGCGCATAGGCCAGAAGTTGTTCACGGTCGGAGTTCATCAGCTTTCACCTCCTGTGGGGCGGGGTCGGGGGGGGCGGAGGGGGGTCCTGGGCCGCGCGGCCACCCAGAACGGCGCGCATCTGGTCGAGGGCGGCGCGCAGACGCGACTTGACTGTCCCCAGGGGCAGGCCCGTGATCTGGGCGAGTTCCGAGTGCGAATAGCCGCGGTAGTACGCCAGTTCGACGAGCTGGCGCTGCCGGTCCTCCAAACCGTCCACCGCGCGCCCGGCCAGCAGGCGGTCGGTGGGGTCGGGAGCGCTGCTCGGCGCGTCCCAGTCGGCAATTTCCAGCTCGGTGACAGGGCGGTCGCGCAGCTCCTGCAAAAAGCGGTTGTGGGCGATGCTCACGAGCCAGGTCTTGGCTTTGGCACGGGAAGGGTCAAAGCGGGCCGCATGTTTCCACGCATTCATGAAAGCGTCCTGCACACAGCTCTCGACGTCGTCCCGCTGCTGGAGCATCCGGTGGCCCAGGGCATAGAGCAGCCGGGCATGTCGCCGGTGCAGTTCGCTCAGGGCGTCCTCGTCCCGCTGGGCCATACGCGCGATGAGGACTTCATCGGTGGGATCCGGAGTTAAAGATTCCGGCCGGGCAGAGGCGGAGCGGGGGTCGGTCATAGGCTGGGGGCAGCCTAACAGGGGCGGCCTCCCGCTGCCTATCGGCCGTGTTCACCCGGCGTCCATCTGCGAGCGGGCCTCAGGGACGGCGCTGGGCTGGTGTTCCCTCAGGAACCAGATCGGCGACCGGCGCCACCACGGAGAGGGATGAAACTGCTGGCGTCGGGGCCGGTGCCGCTTGCCCTTCCGTGCGCAGGTCATCGCTCAGCTGACTCGTATGCCGGCGGAATTCCCGCAGCGTGCTGCCCAGCGTCTTTCCGAGCTCGGGCAGTTTGCGTGGGCCGAAGACGACCAGCGCCACGACCAGGATCAACAGGATTTCGGGCATTCCCAGGTTGGGCATAAGCGGATACCTCCTCTGTAGAGAACGTCGGGGTGTTCGGGAACGCGGCGCCCGTCTCCGGGGTCACGTCTGACCAGCTATATGCAGGAGTCGGGCCGGTTGGATCACCGGTCGTTCATTCCCTCGCTGTTGCCCGGGCGCCGGACGCCCGAGCGTGAAGGTTTACGCAGGCCCGCCGACTGATCCGGGCGGCCGCCAGCCGCATATCCGTGGTCAGAGGCAACCCGGCGTTGCCCAGGGTCTTGCCGGTGCCGCCCGGCGTCTTTCCCTGCTTCTCCTTCTCTCCTCCCCCTCTTCACACTCGCGCGCTACGCTGCGGCGCATAGTGGCGCACAGGCACCGAGGGTGCCGCGTCTCTTCCCACTCCGCATTCCAGCCTGGAGGCTTGCCATGTCACTCGGACCACTCGAAATCATCCTGATCCTCGCCGTCGTCGCCCTGATCTTCGGGGCCAAGAAACTCCCCGAACTCGGCAAGGGCGTGGGTCAGGGTATCCGCGAATTCAAGCGTGAGGTCCGCCCCGGCGATCAGGGCAAGGACGCCGTCCCCCTGACCGACGTGAAGGTCACGCCGCTCGACCCGGCCGGCCGGCCCGCCGAAACCGTCACCGAGCGCGACCACCGCGCCTGAGCCGGGAGTCGACATGGCCATGCCCTCGACCCCAGGCCCCACCCGCACGGCCGGCGACCTCAAAAGTGCGCCGCTGTTCGATCACCTTGACGAGCTGAGAAAGCGGCTGATCATCAGTCTGGTCTTTCTGGCCATCGGCATGGTGGTGGCCTTTCAGTACCGCGTGCAGCTCATTGAACTGATCAAGGTCCCGCTCACGTATTCCGAGCTGTACCGCGAAGGCAAGGTCGAACTCGTCACGCTGCGCCTCGCCGGGCAGCTCCTGATCAGCTTCAGCCTCGCGTTCTGGGCGGGCCTCGCGCTGGCGCTGCCCTTCATCGTGTGGCAGGTGTGGGGCTTCATCGCGCCGGGCCTGTATCCGCACGAGCGGCGCTGGGGCCTGCCCTTCATCCTGGGTGTGGGCTTTTCGTTCGCGGGCGGCGTGCTGTTCGGGTACAAGCTCGTGCTGCCCACCATGATCCCCTTCCTGATCGAGTTCCTGGCCGGCACCGTCACGCAGATGCAGGACCTTCAGGAGTACATCGGGACCGTCACGACCTTCCTGATCGCCTTCGGGGTGGCCTTCGAGCTCCCGATCCTGGCGGTCGTGCTGACCCGCATCGGGATCGTGAACCATACGATGCTGCGTAAAGGCTGGCGCATCGCCCTCGTGGCGATCATGGTCGCGGCGGCCGTCATCACGCCGACGCCCGATCCCGGCAACATGCTGCTCGTGGCCGTGCCCCTGTACGTGCTGTACGAACTGAGCGTGATCCTCTCGCGGGTCTTCCGGGTCGTTCCGGCCGCCGAACAGGCGATTCTGGAACCCTGACGTCCGCGCGCCCCCTGCCCCCCACCGCGGGGGGCTTTTTTTGCCGCCCAGCGCGGCGTGCGCGGTGATTTGAGCAGGGCAGCGCGCCGACAGCGTTACTCGAAGCTCCGCACTGGCCTACACTGGGCGGCGACTTATGAACCCAGTCTTCCTGAACATCGGCGGCTTTACGATCGCCTGGTATGGCCTGCTCATCATGCTGGGGGTGGTGGCGGGCATCGCGGTCGGGACCCGGCTGGCCCGGCAGCGCGGCCTGAACGTCGACCTGTTCGAGCGCATGATCCTGTGGATGCTGTTCTGGGGCATCGTGGGGGCGCGCATCGTATTCGTGGCGACCTCTTGGCAGCTCTTCGAGAACGTGCCCTTTCCGCGCGTGCTGCTGGACATCGTGAACCTGCGTGCTGGGGGCATCTCAATTCACGGCGGGCTGATCGGCGGCATCCTGACCATCGTCTACTTCGCGCGCAAGTACAAGTTCAACTTCTTCCAGTACGCCGACCTGTGCGTGCCGGGCGTCGCCTTCGGGATCATCGGCGGGCGCATCGGCAACATCATGAACGGCACCGACACGGTCGGTCGCGTGACGAACTGGCCCATCGGCTACCACTGGCCTGCCAGCGCCCGCGCCTTTCACGACGGCATGTGCGTCCCCAACCCGAACATCGACATGGACCTCTCGCAGTACTGCCAGCAGGTCGGCGGGCAGCTCGTGATGACGGCGCCCGTGCACTTCACGCAGATGTACGGCGTCATCATCGGAATCATCCTGAGCGTCGCGTCGTACTTCTGGCTGCGCTCGCGCATCCCAGGCTGGGCCTTCTGGCAGTTCTGGCTGTGGTACAGCATTCTGCGCGCCGGCTGGGAGGAGACCTTCCGCCTCAACCCGCTGACCGTCAAGAGCTACCTGAGCCAGGGCCTGAACGCCCCCGGTATCGGGCTGTGGACCGACACCCAGATCATCAGCGTGCCGCTCGTGTTGCTGTGCCTGTACATGCTGTGGCGCCTGCGCCGCGCGCCCCGCCCGGCCGCGCCGCAGGTGGCCGTCACCGTGGACCCGCCCACCACACCCTGAACCTCGCCCCGCACCGCGGCCCGCCTCCCCACCGGAGCGGGCCGCGTTCTCATGTGCCAGGAGAACTGTCCCGGGGGCGGCTGGCTTAGACTGGGGCCAAAGGTGAATTTGATGACACAGACCGACCGTCCACTGGACGTACTGATTCTCGCCGCTGGACAGGGCACCCGCATGAAGTCGGGCCTGCCCAAAGTGCTGCACCCTGTCGCCGGTCGCCCGATGGTCGCCTGGGCAGTGAAGGCGGCCCAGGACCTCGGCGCGCGGCGCGTGGTCGTCGTGACCGGCCACGGGGCCGAGGCCGTCGAGGCCGCCCTCCAGGCGCCCGGCGTGGCCTTCGCGCGGCAGGAAAAACAGCGCGGCACCGGCGACGCCTTCCTGAGTGGGGCAGCGGCGCTGGAGGGCACCGAGCAGGAGAGCGCCGAGATTCTGGTGCTATACGGCGACACCCCCATGCTGCGCGTCGAGACCCTGCGTGACCTGCTGGCCGACCACCACGCGCGCGGCAGCGCCATAACGGTCCTGACCGGCGAACTGCCCGACGCCACGGGATACGGCCGCATCGTGCGCGGCGCGGGCGGCGACGTGGAGGGCATCGTCGAGCAGAAGGACGCAAACGAGGCGCAGCGGCGGATCGGGGAGTTCAACAGCGGGGTGTACGTGTTCGATGCCCAGGCGCCTCGGCTGGCGCGCCAGATCGGCAACGACAACGCCTCGGGCGAGTATTACCTTACCGACCTGCTGGGGCTGTACCGTGCGGCGGGGGCTCCGGTGCGCGCCTTCAAGCTGGCCGACGCGGGCGAGGTCGAGGGCGCCAACGACCGCGTCGGCCTCGCCGCTCTGGAAACGGCGATGGGCCGGCGCATCGTCGAGCGCCACATGCGCGCGGGCGTGACCGTGCAGCGGCCCGACACGGTGGTCATCGAAGACACGGTGGAACTCGGGCAGGACGTGACCCTGGAACCCGGCGTGATCCTGCGCGGCCAGACCCGTGTGGCACCGGGCGTGACGGTCGGGGCCTACAGCGTCCTGACCGACTCCGTGCTGGAGGTGGGCGTGACGGTCAAGGCCCACAGCGTGCTGGAGGGCGCGCAGGTCGGGCGCGGGAGCGACGTGGGGCCCTTCGCGCGGCTGCGTCCCGGCACGGTGCTGGGTGAGGGCGTACACATCGGCAACTTCGTGGAGACGAAAAACGCCGTGCTGGCCCAGGGCGTTAAGGCCGGGCACCTCGCCTACCTGGGAGACGTGGAGATCGGCGACGAGACGAACGTGGGCGCGGGGACCATCATCGCCAATTTCGACGGCGTGAACAAGCACCGCACGCGAGTCGGGGCGGGCGTGTTCATCGGCAGCAACTCGACCCTGATCGCCCCGCGGGTGGTGGGCGACGCGGCCTTCATCGCGGCCGGCAGCGCCGTGCACGCCGACGTGCCCGAGGGTGCGATGGCCGTCGCGCGCGGCAAGCAGCGCACCCTGGAAGGCTGGTCGCGCCGCTACTGGGGCGGCCTGCGCGAAGGCGTCGAGCGCAAGCTGCCCTGGCTGGCCGGGTGGCTGAACAGAGGAGGCTAGAAGACGGGCAAGGCCAGGCTCCGCAGGGACAGCGGCCCGACCCCCCACGGCCTACAATGCCGGGCGGCCACCGCCCCCCCACCCCATGTCCACCCGCCGCCCGACCTCTGCCCGCCTGCCGCTGACCCGACTTCTGGTCGTGTCGCGGCCGGCCCTGTGGGTGAACACGGTGGGCACACTGGTCACGGGGGTGTGGCTCACGGGGCGGCTCTACAGCCTGGACGCGGGACTGGTCGCGCTGCTGCTGTACCTCACCCTGCCCTTCAACCTGCTGATCTACGGCCTAAACGACCTCTCCGACCGCGAGGAGGACGCCCGGTCGAGCCGCAAGGGGAGCTGGCAGGGCGCGCGCCTGACCCCTGGCGAGGGTGGGCCGCTGCTGCGCGCCACCCTGGCCTGGAACCTGCCGGCGCTGGGACTGCTGGCCATCCTGCTGCCCCCGGCGGCGACGGGGGTGCTGCTGCTCTCGGCCGGGCTGTTCGCGGCGTACAGCCTGCCGCCGCTGCGCCTCAAGGGACGGCCCTTTCTGGACGGCCTGAGCAACGTGGCCTACGCTCTGCCTCTCGCCCTGCCCGCCCTGGCGCTGGGCGAGCGCGTGCCCTGGGCGCCTCTCCTCGCCCTTATGAGCTACTCGGTGGGCAAGCACGCCTTCGACGCCGCGCAGGACAGTCCCGCCGACCGGCTGGCCGGCACGCGCACGGTGGCGACTGCCCTGGGCACGCGCGGTACGGCCCTGTACGCCCTGGGCTGGTTCGCGCTGGCGGGCGCGCTGCTGTGGCCCGTCTCGCGCCTCAGTGCCCTGGCGCTGTGGGGCGTCTGCGGCGGCATGGCACTGGCACTGGCGCGC
This sequence comes from Deinococcus sp. Leaf326, assembly GCF_001424185.1. Lineage (NCBI taxonomy): Bacteria > Thermotogati > Deinococcota > Deinococci > Deinococcales > Deinococcaceae > Deinococcus > Deinococcus sp. Leaf326. The sequence goes on from NZ_LMOM01000017.1 coordinate 16,967, forward strand.
CGACCCAGCCCCGAGCAGGCCGCGCGGCTCTACCCCCTGAGCATCGTCACCCCCTGGATCGTGGGCACGGTGGCGGGCGTGGGACTGGTGTACCTCCTCGCGCGCGGCGAGTGGCGCGGGCTGTGAGGCGACCTGCCGGCGGGCCGCGGACGACCCTGGGCACGACCCGGGAAGCTCCAGGATGACGCCACGCAGCGCCGGCATTCTGGGGGGCGGCGTGGCCGGGCTGACCCTGGCGGCGCTGCTGGCCGCGCGGGGCTGGCAGGTCACGGTCTACGAACGCGACCTGCCCGGCGGCAAGCTGCGGCGCCTGGAGGTCGGCGGCCTGAGCTTCGACACCGGCCCGAGCCTGTTCACCTTCCCGGAGGTGTGGAGCGCGGTTCTGGCGCGGCTGGGCGAACCCGATCCGCTCAACCTGCGCCCGCTCCCCGGGGGCCTGGGCGTACACCACACGCCCCACGGTGCGGTGCCGTTGCCGGTCCCCCCGGATCATCCGCTTCACGGCGAGTGGACGCGCTACGTCGCCGCCGCTGCGCCGCTGCGGCCCCACCTGACGCGTCTGCTCACCACGCCGCCGCGCCTGCGCGACCCGGCCTTCCGGCGAGCGAGCGCGGCACTATTCGGTGTGACAGGCGGCCACCTGACGGCCGAGGGCTGGCTGCGCGCCCAGCACTTTCCGCCTGCGCTGGCGCACGCCCTGCGCACCCACGCGCTGAACGCCGGACTGCCGCCCCAGGACGCCCCGGCACTGTACGCCCTGATTCCGGCGCTGGTGGGCGCGGAGGTGCTGCGGCCGGCCGGAGGGATGGGAGCGCTCCTCGGCAACCTGCTCGACTTTGCGCGCGCGCGCGGCGTGGGGGTACGCGGGCAGGCGGAGGTCGTCGCCTTGAGCGGACAGACCCTCCGGCTGGCCGGCGGAGAGACGGCGCGGCACGACCTTCTCGTCAGCGCCCTGGACCCGGCGCGGCTCGCGGCGTTGCGGGGCCGGCCCGCCCCCTCTCCCCCGGCGCGGCGCACGGTGGCGGGCGTGGCGCTGTACGCGGCTCTTCCCCGCCCCGCCCCGTTGCCGGCGACCTCGGTGCTGCCGCCGAGCCGTTTTTCCACCTTCCGGGCCGCCATGCGCGCGGGAGCGCTGCCGCCCGACACGCTGGCCCTGGTTCACGCCGAGGGGCACCGGATCGCCGTGCTGTTGACCGCGCCGGCCACCGGACAGGCCTACGGCCCGGATCACCCCTGGGTACGGACCCAAATCGCGCGGGTCGAGCGTACCCTGGGCGTGCCCGGCCTGCTCGCCTCGGCTCTGGAGGTGCGGGTCCTGCCGCCCTCGCACTACGCGGCGGGGGGGCATCCGGGCGGCGCGATCTACGGCGCGGCCCTGGCCCCCTGGCGCGGCGGGCCGCTGCACCCACAGCCCTACCGCTTGCGGCCGGGGCTCTGGCAGGTGGGGACGGGGGTGCATCCGGGCGGGGGGCTGCCGGCCGTGCTGGGCGGGGCCCTCATCGTAGACGGATTGCTGCGGGAGTCGGGGAATTGAGAGGGCTGATCCTCAACCGCCCGGCGACTGAGGCAGGTGCTCCAGAATCAGCAGGGCGTCGCTGAGGGACTGGGCCTCGTCAGCATCCGTCGCAGCAAGACAGGCCTCTTCCAGCCAGCCCATCAGCTCGGCGCGGGACCACTCGGGGGGGCAGGGGGCCGTTAGCAGCACTCCGGCCAAAGCCAATGCCCCTTGGGGATGCGCCCGCCAGAGGGCCAGCAACTCGGAACGCGTGACCCCGAACGGCTCCAGGGTAGTCCAATCCAAGTACATCCGTGCCCACAATATGAATCCTGGCACCATGTCCCCCCAGTAGGCCAGGGCAAAGGCGTGCAGGGCGGCCCGCTGGGCTTCCGAGAGGGGAAAGCCCTGCTCGTGGGCGTACTTCAGCCGCCACGCGACCGGCTCCGGCTCGGTCTCCCAGGGCGGCAGCAGTTCCAGCAGGCGCGGCAGGAAATACCGGAAATCCTCCCAGGTGCCGACGTGGTCTATAGCATCGAACAGGTACGACCGCATCAGCCCCGGCGACAGTTCACGGAGTGGAACGCTCAGCAGTTGCCGTACCTCGCCTGGCTGGAGTTCGTAGGGCTGGTGGCGGATATGCGTAGGCCGGGGCACACTGGCGAAGGCGGCATACAAGTCTTCCACAGCCTGCACCAGCGTCATGGGTCCAGCATAACGAAGGCCCCCAGCACAGAAGCCGGGGGCCAGTCGAGAGGAAGCCTTACTGCCCCGTGAGCGCCTTGAGCGGGTTGACCAGCCCGTAGCCGAAGTTGTTGTCCTTGCCTGCCGCGCCCAGGTCCCTGGCCGTGCTCGTCAGCAGGTTCAGGAGCTGTGCATTGGTCAGACCCGGCTTGGCGGCCCATACCACAGCGGCGGCGGCACTGACATGCGGGGTCGCCATGCTGGTGCCGTCGAAGTACTCGTAGTCGGCGGTCGTCACAGCGGCGGTGCCCGTGGCCGGCAGCTTGGCGAGCAGGCCCTGGCCGTCACTCTGGGTCAGGCCAACCACCGGCACGGCGTAGCTGTTGGTCAGGGTCATGCCCAGGCTGCCGGCGGCGTTGTTGTAGACCATGACGGCCCTGGCCCCGCTGGCGACCGCGTTGGCGACCTTTTCCTCGAAGGAGCAGGTGCCGCGCGCCACCAGAGCGATGTTGCCCGAGAGCGCCGAGTTACGGGTGCTCGTTCCGCAAAACTGGTTGGCGCCCGCCGTGCCGGTGCCGTCGCCCGCCTTAACCACATTGCCCGTGAAGCTGGACTTGCCGCTCAGGTCGGCGGCCTGCACATCTCCGAAGGTCACGCCGGCACCCGAGGCCGAGGCGCGGGTGCCCTGGCCCAGCGGCACGCTGCTCAGGACATGCACGCCCGGCCCGACGAGGTCCACCTGCGAGCCGAAGTTCGAGAAGTCGGCCCTGGCCTCGGCGTCGTCGATGGCGCCCACGCCCACCACGTTGGTGTAGGCGGCGGGGTACGACACGGCGGCGCCGTCGTTGCCGGTCGCGGCGATGATCAACGCGCCCTTGTTGTAGGCGGCCGTGTAGGCACGCTGCTCGGTCTGGCTGACGCTGCCGCCGCCCAGCGACAGACTGATGACCACCTTGCTCTCGGTGCCGCCCTGACTCTTGAGCTGCGCGGCGCACCAGTTCACGCCGTTGATGATGCCGCTGCTGCTGCCCGAGCCGTCGTTGCCCAACACGCGCGCCATGTACAGGTTCACGCCGGGCGCCGCGCCACCCACGCCGTTGGCGTCCTCGCCCGCCTGGAGGCCGCTGGCGCCGGTGCCCGAACCGTACTGAGCGAAGATGGTCCCCGAGACATGCGTGCCGTGGTGCGACACGTCGTTGAGCTGGTAAGGGTCGCCCCGCCCGGTCTCGCTCGTGACGAAGTTGCGGAAGCCCTTGAGCTTGCGCGCGAACTCCGGGTGGTTGCCGTCGATGCCGGTGTCGCCCACGCACACTGCCACGCCCGCCCCCGTGTAACCGCTGGCGCGCAGGGTGGGCACCTTGAGCGCCGCGTCGCCCCAGGTCGTCTCGCCGCTGGCCGTGTAGACCGGCGTGGCCTGGGCGCTGATGCCCTGGGCACTCAGGCCGCTGCGGGCAGGCTGCGCGTCGCTGACGCCGCTGCGCAGCCCCATCGCCGTGCGCTTGAGGTCCGGCTCGACATACTCGACCGACGGGTCGGCGCGCAGCCTGGCCAGGGCCTCCGGCGACAGGCGCACGGCCGCCGCGCCGATGTCGGCCCACTGGCTCGTCAGGGTGCCCCCGGCAACAGAGATGGCCTGCGCCTGCACGGCCGCCTGGGCGCTCAGGTCCTGCGCATTCACCCCCTGGGCGCTCAGGCTGCCTTCCTTGAAGCCCACGAGGTAGGCGTCGGCGGCCACCGCCTGATCGCCCGAGGGCTGGGCTGCGCCGGCGGGCGCCGTCACGCTCTGCTGTCCGCAGGCAGCCAGGGAGAGGATCAGGGTCGCGGCGAGCAGCAGTCTGGAATGGGAACGCAGCATGAAAACCTCCGGGGAACAGGCCAAAAGGAGCGGGGCGTCCGGCCTCGTCTGCGGCCGGATGGTAGGAATGTTCAACGTCGATCTGGAACTTGCGCCGACTCTAGAGTCGGACTCACGACCCGCCGGTCACTTCTCTAGACAATTCTGGACTCGGTTCAGAAGAACAAGTGTTGTCCCATTGCGCCGGAGAGTTCCAACGAAAGGGCGGGCGGTCCCAAAGGACGCCGCCCGCCACCCTGCCCGCCGCCGCGCTTTACCAGCGCTCGGTCACGGTTTTGAGCTGCATGAAGTTGGCGAGGTAATCCGGGCCGCCCGCCTTGGAGTCGGTGCCGCTCATGTTGTAGCCGCCGAAAGGCTGCACGCCCACGATGGCCCCGGTAATCTTGCGGTTGAAGTACAGGTTCCCGACCTCGAACTCCTGCCGGGCCTGCTCCAGCCGTTCGCGGCGGCGGCTGCACACGCCGCCGGTCAGGCCGTATTCGGTCGAGTTGGCGATGTCCAGGGCGTCCTGCCAGTCCCTGGCGCGCAGCACGGTCACGACCGGCCCGAAGATCTCCTCCTGCGCCAGACGGGCGTCCCGCTTCACGTCGCCCACGATGGTCGGCTGGACATAGTAGCCGGGCTGGCCGCCGCACTCGCCGGGGGCCTGACCGCCCAACAGCACGGTGCCTTCCTGCGGCGCGAGGTCGAGGTACGACTTCACCTTGTCGAAGCTCATCTGGTTGACCACGGCGGTCACGTTGGCGTTCTCCTCGCCGGTGCCCATCTTCAGGGCGCGGGTCCGTTCGACGAAGCCGTTCACGACCGCGTCGTAGACCTCATCCACCACGATCAGGCGGCTCATGGCGCTGCACTTCTGGCCGTTGAAGCCGAAGGCGCCCTGCACGGCGGCCGTGACGGCGACGTCCAGATCGGCCGTTTCGTCGACGATCAATCCGTCCTTGCCGCCCAGTTCCAGAATGACCTTCTTGATCCACTTCTGGCCGGGCTGCACCTTGGCGGCCACCTCGTTGATGTGCAGGCCCACCGCGCGGCTGCCTGTAAAGGTGATGAAGCGCGTCTTGGCGTGCGTGGTCAGGAACTCGCCGACCTCCTTGCCCACGCCCGGCAGGAACTGCAGCACCCCGGCGGGCAGCCCGGCCTCATACATGATGTCGGTGACGAATCCGGCGATGAGGCCCGCGTCCTCGGCCGGCTTGGCGATCACGCAGTTGCCCGCGACGATGGGCGCGGCGAGCATCCCCAGGTAGATCGCGCAGGGAAAGTTCCACGGGCTGATGCTCACGCCGACGCCCAGCGGCAGGCTCATCAGGCCGTTTTCCTCGCCCTCGAACCAGGTGGTCTCACTGCTGCCGAAGCCCGCGTACTTCATGGCACTTCTAGCGTAGTACTCCAGGAAGTCGATGGCCTCGGCCACTTCCACGTCGGCCTCGGCGTAGTTCTTGCCGACCTCGATGCTCATCAGGGCGCAGGCTTCCAGACGGCGGCGCCCCAGGATCGCGGCCGCCTTGAGCAGGATGCGGGCGCGGGCGTCCATCTCCCACTTTTTCCAGCTCTCGAAGGCGGTCCAGGCACCGTCCAGGGCCTTCTGGGCGTCCTGGGTGGTGGCCTTGCCGGTCGTGCCCACGAGTTCGTCGGTGTTGCAGGGGTTGCGGCTCTCGATCTTGCCTGCGGTCTCCACGACCACGCCGTCGATGACGACCGGATAGTGCCTGCCGACCAGTTCGGCGCGCACTTTGGCCAGCGTGTCCTGATACGCCTTGACGTTCTCGGGCTGGGTGAAGTCGATGAAGCTCTGCGGGCGGTAGTCCTGAACTTTGATCATGGCAACCTCGGAAATCTGGATGGAAAGTGGTGTCGCGAGGGCATTAGCCCTTGAGCATGCCCTGAAGGACGAACAGCGCGTTGCTGGGGCGCTCGGCGATGCGGCGCGAGAAGTACGGGTACCAGTCGCGGCCGTAGGGCAGGTAGACGCGCACCCGGTAGCCATCCTTCACGAGCTGCTTTTGCAGGTCGCGCCGGATGCCGTACAGGAGCTGGAACTCGAAGCTATCCTTGCCGATGCCGTGGGCCAGCACGAAGCGCTTCACGTCCTCGATCAGGCGTTCGTCGTGGGTGGCGACGTTGGTGTACGCCCCACTCTTGAGGTGCTGGTACACGAGGCGGCGGTAGTTGGCGTCCACGTCGGCCTTGTCGGGGTATGCGACCGTCTCGGGTTCCAGGTACGCGCCCTTCACGAAGCGCAGGTTGGGCTTGAGGTCGTCCAGACCCTCGCGGTCCTTAAGGCTGCGGTACAGGTAGCTCTGGAGCACCGTGCCCACGTGCGCGCCGCCGAACTCGCCGGTCAGGGTGCGCAGCTGCGCCAGCGTCTGGTCCACGCGCGAGTGGTCTTCCATGTCCAGGCACACGAAGCCGCCGTACTCCTTGGCCTTCGTGATGATCCGGCGGGCGTTCCCCAGCCCCAGGTCCTCGCCGCCGTCGTCCTTGCCCTGGCCCACGCTGCTGAGCTTGATGCTCACGTAGGGCGTGATGCCCGCGCCCTGCATCGCCTCGATCACGCCCAGCACGTTGTCCGCAAAGCGGGTGCAGTCGGCGGCCGACTCGATGAACTCGCCGAGCAGGTCCATGTTCGACGAAATCCCGTCGGCCTGAAGGTCCTTCATGGCCTGCACGGCGCTGGGAATGTCCTCGCCGGCCACGAAGCGCTGGGCGACGGGCCACGCGCGGGCACGCAGCAGTTTTTCCACGCTGTCACGTTCGGCGACGGTCAGGATGGCCTTGCGGTAGAGCTGGTCAATCATGGTGTTCTCCAAGGTCGTGTAGGACGAGGGCGGCGAAGGTCCGGACATGCGCGCGCGCCAGCTCACGGGCTGCCGCCGCGTCGCGCTCCAGCACGGCGGCCAGCAGGGCGGCGTGCTGAGCGCCCGTACCGGGATGGGCGTTGTAGGTGCGGGTCTGGTGCTTGATGAGGGCCACGCGCTGTTCGAGGTCGCGCGCGAGGTCGGCCAGGGCCGCGTTGTGCGAGGCCTGCGTGATGGCGCGGTGAAAGGCCAGATCGAGCCGGGTCTGCTCGCGGTAGTCGCCGGGAATGGCCGCTTCCAGCGCCGCGAGCGCGCCCCGCAGCGCCAGGGCGTCGGCCGGGGTATGCGCGGCGGCGGCCAGGGCAGCGCCCAGTCCGTCGAGTTCCTCGCGCACCACGTAGGCGCCCTGGGCCTCGGCGGCGCTCACGCGGCGCACCCGCACGCCCTTGTTGGCCTCGGCCACCAGTAGTCCGTCCTGTGTCAGACGCATCAGCGCCTCACGGATGGGGGTACGCGACACCCCCAGGCGTTCGCACAGTTCGGCCTCGCCCAGCCGTTCGCCGGGCGCGATTTCTCCGTCCAGCACCGCGCGGCGTAGGTGATCGTACACCTCGTCCCGCACGAGTGTTGGACGTTCGAAAAGGGCCATGTGGATATTGTATACAATCGTCCGTAAGAACTCTATGGGGTATGCCCGGAGACGAGGGTTAGTCCTCGTCGGGGCTGGTGCGGCCAGTCAGGTGCGGCGCGAGGCGGCCCAGCGGCCACAGGGTAAAGACGAACAGCAGCGTGGCGCAGCTCGCCAGCAGGTACAGGTGCAGGCCGCAGGCCACACCCACAGCCGCCGTGGCGAGCAGGCTCGCGGCGGTGGTCAGTCCCCGGGCCTGCCCACCGCGCCCCGACGAGAAGATCGCACCAGCCCCCAGGAAGCTCACGCCGCTGACCACTGCGCTCAGGATCCCGATGAGGTCGAAGCGCACCTGCGGCACGCCGGCGCTGAAACGCTCCACGATCGCCTCGCCGAGCAGGACGAACAGCGCCGCACTGACCCCCACTAGGATGTGGGTCCGCAACCCGGCGCTGTGGCGGTGGCGCTCACGTTCCCACCCGATCACGCCGCTGAGCACGTACGCGGCGAGCACCCCCGGCAACAGCCGGAGCTCCGACAACAGACCGTCCATGCCCCAGGGTACGTCGGGACGGGAGCCGGGTTACTCGGCGTACACCGGTTCGATGGGAAAGATATGGTCGGCGAGGCGCTCAAGGCCCCGCGTGCCCGCCCGGCCCTGGCAGGGTCCGGTGGGGGTACACAGGGTCACGTAGCGGGTACGCCGGGCGGCGACGACCACGCGGTAGAGGCTGGCCTCGGAGCGGCTGCGGGTGTAGTGGCACAGGTCGCAGTGCAGAGCGTTCTTGCCCTTGGGGTCCAGCGGCGTGAACTCGGCGAGCTGGTCGCCGTGTACCAGGGCCAGGCGGCCGTCGGCCACGGGGTAGAGCCCCAGCGTGGGCGCGCCGCCCCCGGCGTCGGTTCCCCCGAAGATCTCGCGGTGGGTGTCGGGAAACAGTTCCCGCAGCAGGTCGCGGGCGCTGTGGGCCTTGGGGACGTCGCTCATGCGCGGCAGTGTACGCGCGCCGCCGGTACCCGAACGTGCCCTCTGGCACGCGGCGCATGACCCGCGCCGCCTAGAATGGACGGCGTGAACTCCCCGTCTTTCGCCCGCCGCCCGGCCCAGCCGTGAGGTCGCGCACCGCCAACCGCAGCGGCGTGGTCATCCGCCGCCGGGTGCTGCCGGCCGGGGACATCATCGTTACGCTGCTCACCCCCCAGGGCAAGCTCAAGGCGATCGCGCGCGGCGGGGTGCGCGGGCCGCTCTCCAGCCGCCTGAACCTCTTTCACCATGTGGGCGTGCAACTCTACCAGACGCCGCAGTCGGACCTCGCCACGGTCAAGCAGGCGGTGCTGGAAGGCGCGCTGCCCCGCCTGGCCGAGCCGGAGCGCTACGCCTTCGCGCACCTCATGGCCGAGTTCGCCGACGCCCTGTTCCAGGAGGGCGAATTCAGCGAGCAGGCCTTCGACCTGTTCGCTGGGGCGCTGCGCGGCGTGGCCTTCCAGCCGGACCCCGAGTGGGTCGCGCTCGTCATGAGCTACAAGCTGCTGGGGCTGGCAGGCATTGTGCCGCAGACCTTGCGCTGCGCCCGCTGCGGCGCCCCCAACCCCGCACATCCCGACCCCCTGGGCGGGCAACTGCTGTGCGGCGGCTGCGCGGCCCTGCCCCCCTACCCGCCCGAAGCCCTGGATTTCTTGCGGCAGGCCGTGCGGCGGAGCGTACGCGTCAGCATGGACAGCCCCGTGCCGGGCAGCCAGCGCCCCGCGCTATGGCGGGCGCTGGAGCGCTTCGTAACGGTGCAGGTGGGCGGCGTCCAGAGCTGGCGTCAGCTCGTGCCGACGGCGGACGTGGCGGTTCCGGCCTAGCCCGCACCCCGTCACTGGCCGGGCGCGGGGTCAGGAGGCTACCGCAGCCGGTGCGCTTCGATGAAGCTGATCATCTGCTGGCGGGTCGCGCCCAGAAAGGTCAGGTTGCGCGCCGCCGCGCCAATGATGGTGACGTGGTTGAGTTTGGGCAGCACCGTGAGCGTGACTGGAATGCCCGCCTTTTTGAGTGCCGCTTCCATGTTGATGGCGTTTTCCGGATACACGGTCGTGTCGTTGGCGGCCACCAGCAGCAGGTGCGGCGGCGCGTCGGGGCGTACGTGGCGGTCGGGCATGACCTCGTCGGGCGTGGCGCCTTCCGGGAAAGCCACGCGGCTCGGAAACTGCCGGAAGTCGTAGGAGTACGGCCCAGCGATACCGATCACGCCGCGCACCGCCGAGATGGGCACGCCCGCCCCGGCCAGCCAGCGGACGTTGTCCACCGCTTCGACCGCGTTGAACCCCCCGGCCGAGTGGCCCACCACAAACAGGTCGTCGGGGCGCCCGCCGTAGGTGGGAGCATTGTCACGCATCCACTTCAGAGCCGCCGCCGCGTCCTGCACATAGGTAGGGTAGCGGTTCTGTGGCGCGAGGCGGTAGCTCATGACACCGGTGACGTACCCGGCGCGGGCCAGACTCTCGCCGACGAACTGGTAGTCCGCCTTGTCGCCCCCCTGCCACGACCCGCCGTGGACAAACAGCACGGTCGGGGCGTTGCGGACCTGCGGGGGCGCATACACGTCAAGCAGGTTGCGGGCGTCGGGGCCGTAGCGCTGGTCACGCACGACCTTGAGCCCACGCGGGCTGTTCGTCGAATTGACGAGGCCCAGGGCCACACTTTCGAGCCGCGCGCCGGAGCACGAGGCCAGCGAGAGACCCAGGGCAAGCGCGCCCAGCCCCAGGGCGAGGGGGCGGCCCAGCCTGGGAAGGCGGCGGCGCGGGACGGACGAGAAAGCCATGTGCGCAGGGTAGAGCCGCGCCCCAGCCCCAAAGGCACCCTGCGCGACACTTGGGCCCCCTAGCCCCGCCCCGGCTGCCCGGCCCAGTGCTATCACCCGGGGCTGTGGCCCGGCGTGCGGTTGTGCGGGCCGGGAGCACGCTACCTTGCGGCCCATGAGTGCCCACGCCCCCGCGACAGACGCCATGGTGGTCGGCGGCGGCCCCGCCGGGCTGGCCCTGGCCGCCGAACTGGCCCGGCAGGGCCTGAGCGTGCGCGTGGTGGCCCCGCATCCCCCCCGGGCCTTCCCGGCGACCTACGGGGCGTGGCGCAGCGACCTTCCAGGCTGGGCCCAGGCCTGCGCCGCCCAGGTCTGGGCCGACGTGCGGGTCTATACCGGGCTCGGCCCCACCTCCTCCCCCACGCCCCTGCTGCGGCCCTACGCCCTGCTGGACAACGCGGCCCTGCTCGCGGCCCTGCTGGAGCGCGCTGGGCCGGGGCTGACCTGGACCCGGGGGCAGGCGACGGGCGCGGCGCGGCACGGCAACCTGTGGGCCGTGACGGGCGGGGCCAGCGAGACGTGGCACGCGCGGGTGGTCGTGGACGCCAGCGGGCACGGTGGGCTGCTGCGCCCCACCCACTTTCCGGGCGGCGCGGCCTTCCAGACAGCCTACGGCGTCGTGGCGCGCTTCCGGCAGCCACCCGCTGCGCCCGGCAGCATGGTCTGGATGGATTACCGCGCGCCCGCACCCGTGCGGGGCGAGGCCACCTTCCTGTATGCCATGCACCTGGGCGGCGACCGCTATTTCGTCGAGGAAACGAGCCTGATCGCCCGCCCCGGCCTGACCCGCGACGTTCTGGCCGCGCGGCTGCACGCCCGTCTGGCGGCCCAGGGCACTCCGCCCGGCGAGATCGAGAGCGAGGAATGGGTCCGTTTTCCCATGAACGCCGCCGCGCCGCCTGCGGGCGAGGTGCTCGCCTTCGGGGCGGCGGCGGGCGGAGTGCATCCGGTCAGCGGGTTTCAGGTGTCGGGCGCGCTGCGGGACGCGCCGGGCGTGGCGGCGGCCGTCGCCGGAGCGCTGGCCCGCGGCGAGGACGCGGCCTCGGCGGGGTGGGCCGCCCTGTGGCCCCCAGAGCGCCGCGCCGCCCGCGAGGTGCAGTTGCTGGGCGTCCGCGCCCTGCTCACGCTGCCGCCCGCCGCCCTGCCCGAATTCTTCCGGGCGTTCTTCGCGCTGCCCCAGCAGCAGTGGCAGGCCTTTCTGGACCCGCAGACGGGCGCGGGCGAACTGGCCCGCACGATGTTGCGTCTCTTCGCCGGAGCGCCGGGTGCGGTGCGCCTGCCGCTGGCCCGCGCCGCCCTGGCCGAACCGGGGGCCAGTGGACGGGCGCTGCGGGCCGCCGCTGCCCCGCCGGCGCCCATGCCCGCACCGACCCTAAAGGTCGCCTCGCCGTCCTCCCATCCCGCAGCCGCGGCCGGGCGCGAGGCTGGGTCATGACCAAAGCGGAGAACAGCGACGTGGACACCCACGAAATCATCGAGAGCGCCATGCAGGGGGCCGACGGCAACGAGGATGCCAGCGGCCTGGACCCCAATCCCGCCGTGCGCGGGGAGAAGTTGCAGGAAGTGCAGGAGAACCTCGCGGAAGTCAGCGGCGAGCAGGACTGACCTCCCGCGGCGACCGCCCCGGCCGACCGTGCCGGGGCGGTTTTATACTGCGTCCATGTCCCTTCTCGACATGATCGGCCCTGTGATGATCGGCCCGAGCAGCAGCCACACGGCGGGCGCCTGCCGACTGGGGCTGGTCGCGCATCATCTGCTGGGCGAACCCGCCAAGACGGCCACCATCGGCCTGCACGCCTCGTTCGCCAAGACCGGGCGTGGACACGGCACCCACCTCGCGCTCGTGGCGGGGCTGCTGGGCTACTCGCCCGACGATCCCCGGCTGCCCCAGGCCTTCGCGGAGGCCGAGCGGGCGGGTCTGAGCGCCGAGTTCCGTGAGGTGGACCTGGGCGACGTGCACCCCAACACCGCGCGCATCGAGTTGCGCGGCGAGACGGGGCAGGTCATGGTGCAGGGCAGCAGTACGGGCGGCGGCGTGATCCTGGTCACGCAGGTGCAGGGCCTGGGCGTGAACTTCAGCGCGGCCAGCCCCACCGTCCTGCTGCGCTACCAGGACGCGGTCGGCATGATCGCCCGCGTCGCTAGCACCGTCGCGGCCGACGGCGTGAACATCGCAGCCCTGACCTGCACCCGCGAGAACCGGGGCGGTCAGGCCCTGCTCGCCATCGAACTCGACGCGCCGCTCTCGCCCGAAGCACTGGCCTTCTTCACGGCCTGGAAGGACACCAACTGGGTGAGACTGCTGCCCAAGCTGATGGACGGCTAGCGCGTCCCCACTTCCCGGACACCGGGGCGGCACTCGTCTAGGCACCTCACGTGGGCCGCCTAGACTGGGTATTCATACGGAGGCCATTCCGTTTTACTGCCGGGCTCACCCCGGAAGGTCGGCGGCCCTCCCCTCAGTCCGTCCCCATCCCCCAGGAGGAGCCCCGCTTTGACCCCGTCCGACCTCACGCTAGACGCCCTGATGAACGCGCCCGCCCCCGCCTCGGCCTGGGTCCTGGAGCGCGACTGTGCCGAGACGGGGCTGGACCCGGAGGACATCCGCGCCGAGATGCTGCGCCGCATCGGCGAGATGCGCGCGAGCATCGAGCGGGGGCTGGCGAGCCGCGCCCCGAGCATCACGGGGATGGTCGGCTGGAACGCCCAGGGACTGTGGGAAGCGCCCGACGTACTGAACGCCCCGCTGATCCGGCGGGTGCAGGCCTACGCGATGGCCGTGAACGAGGAAAACGCCCGCATGGGCCGCATCGTCGCTGCGCCGACCGCGGGCAGCGCGGGCACCATTCCCGGCGCGCTCATCGGGGTGGCCGACCACCTGGGGATCGGGGACGAACGGCTGGTGGCCCCCATGATTCTGGCGGCAGGCGTGGGCAAGGCGATCAGCAAGCGCATGTTCATCTCGGGCGCGGCGGGGGGCTGTCAGGCCGAGATCGGGTCGAGCGCCGCGATGGCCGCCGCCGCCGTGGTCGAACTGCTGGGCGGCACTCCGCGCGCCGCCGTGCAGGCAGCAAGCATGGCTCTGATGAATACCATCGGGCTGGTGTGCGACCCGGTGGGCGGGTACGTCGAGGTGCCCTGCGTGAGCCGCAACGCCTTCTATGCCGTGCACGCCGTGAGCGCGGCGCAGCTGGCCCTGGCGCAGCTGGAGAGCTTCATTCCGCCCGACGAGGTGCTGGGCGCGATGGCCTCGGTGGGCCGCATGATGCCCGCCGCCCTGCGCGAAACCGCCGAGGGCGGGCTGGCCCAGACCCCGACCGGACTGGCCGTGACCGCCCGCATGGAGGGCCGCGAGCCGGAAGGCCCCGGCGGCATGGTCGAGCTGCCGATGGCGTAGACCACCCGGACTGGACAAACAGGTAGAGACAAGACACCGCCGGGGCACAAGCTCCGGCGGTGTTCCCCTGAGCTTCAGGCCTGCGGCGCCAGAGCCACCACCGGCCCCGGTCGCAGCGTGGCAGCGGGCGCACTCTCCTCTCCCCTGGGCGTGACGAAGAAGAACGACAGCGCCAGCAGCAGGTACACGGCGATGAGCAGCACCCCCTCGAACCACGTGGCCTCGCCGTCCTTGGTGACGGTGGTGACGATCAGCGCCACTGCCACGATGGCGACGAGTTCCAGCGGGCTGCCGAACACCAGATTCATGGGCCGCCCGATGAAGTACGAGATGATGACGAGCAGCGGGGCCGTGAACAGCGCCACCTGGATGGTCGCCCCGACCGCGATGTTGATCGCCAGCCCGATCTTGCCCTGGCGCGCGAAGTAGCTGCCCGCGATGTACTCGGCGAAGTTGCCCACGACCGCCAGCACGATGATCCCCAGGAAGAAGGGGCTGAGGCCCAGCGTGCTGCTCGTCGCCTCCAGCGCACCCGAGAGCATCTCGGATTCCAGGGCGATGAGGGCCGTCGCGCCCACGAGGACGGCCGCCGCCTTCCAGACGGGCCACAGCGCGCCGCCCCCACCGTGCCCCACGCCATCAGCCCCTTCCTGCTCGTCGCTGGCCGCGAACACGTCCTTGTGGGTCACGAGGGTATAGACCAGATTCAGCGCGTAGACGGCGATCAGCACGACCGCCACGCCGAGGCTGAGGTACTCGTCGAGGTTGTTGCGGATCGCCTCGGTGCCCGCCAGGAAGCCCGGCAGCCGCTCGGTGTAATCAAAGAAGGCCGGGATGAGCAGCGCGATGACCGCCAGGAACAGCATGGAGTTGAGCTGCCCGGCGTTGGCCCCGCTGAACTTCTGGCGGCTGCGCCCGAAACTGCCGATGAGGATCGCCAGCCCCAGCCCCAGCAGCGCGTTGCCGATGATGCTGCCGGTGATCTGCGCCTTGACCACAGCCACGTTGCCCGACAGCAGCACAAAGATGGCGATGATGAGTTCGGCGAGGTTGCCGAAAGTCACGTTCAGCAGCCCGCCGATGGTCTGCCCGGCGCGCTCGGCGACCTGCTCGGTGGCGCGGCGCAGCCAGTCGGCCAGCGGAATGATGGCGACCGTCGCCGTGAAAAAGACCCACAGCGGCGGGGCATGAACGACGTATTCCAGCAGCAGACTGACTGGAATGAACAGCAGGAGGAGGTTCATCCACATGCCGGCAAGTGTAGGCCGCAGCACAAGCGGGGGCCGAGACCTCGCCCCGGCCCCCGCTTGGTCAAGCGCTTACTCTTGCGCTTCTGCGCCCGTCCCACTCTCTGCTGCCTCGCCGCCCGCCGTCTCGGGACGCAGCAGCGGAAACAGCAGCACGTCGCGGATCGAGTCGCAGTCGGTGAGCAGCATGGCAAGGCGGTCCATACCCATGCCCATGCCGGCGGTCGGGGGCATGCCGTATTCCAGGGCCAGCAGGAAATCTTCGTCCTGCTGGTGCGCCTCGTCATCGCCCGCGTCGCGGCGCGAGGTCTGGGCCTCAAAGCGGGCGCGCTGGTCCAGGGCGTCGTTCAGCTCGGAGTAGATGGGGGCCAGCTCGAAACCCGCCACGTACAGGTCGGCGCGCTCGGCCAGCCCCTCGCGGCTGCGGTGCGCCTTGACGAGCGGGCTGATGACCAGCGGCATGTCGGTCAGGAACGTGGGGTTGTCCAACAGCGGCTCGACGTACTCGCCGCCGAGCTTGTCGAGCAGCTTGTAGTCGGGCGTCTTGCGGTGCTCGGGGTGACGCTCGTCGCTCCAGGCGCGCAGCTTGGACAGGTCGAGCGGGTCGAAGTCCATCCCTGCCTGTTCCTTGAGGGCCGTGACGAAATCCAGCCGCTTGAAGGGCAGCTCGAAGCTGATCTCCTTGCCCTGGTAGGTCAACTTCGGCTCACCCTTGAGTTCGACCACGAGGTCGTGCAGCAACCGCTCGACCAGCCGCATCATGTCCTCGTAGTCGCCGTAGGCGAAATACGCCTCCAGCATGGTGAATTCGGGGTTGTGGGTGCGGTCGATACCCTCGTTGCGGTAGTTGCGCCCGATCTCGTAGACCTTCTCAAAGCCGCCCACCAGCAGCCGCTTGAGGTATAGCTCCAGGCTGATGCGCAGCGAAAACTCGTGCGAGAGCGCGTTGTGGAAGGTCTGGAAGGGCTTGGCCTCGGTGCCGCCGGGCACGGTCTGGAGGGTCGGCCCCTCGACCTCCATGAAGTCCTGCCGGTCCAGGAAACTGCGGATGAAGCCGATCATGCGCGAGCGCGTGCGGTACACCTCGCGGCTCTCGGGGTTGATCATCAGGTCGAGGTAACGGCGGCGGGCACGCAGTTCTTCGTCCTGTAGGCCGTGGAACTTGCTGGGCAGGGGGTGCAGGCTCTTGACCAGGGGTTGCCACGAGGTTACGCGCAGGGTGAGCTGCCCGGTGCGCGTCACGAAGGGGAAGCCCCGCACGCCCACGATGTCCCCGAGGTCAATCTTCTTGGTCGCGTCGAAGTTCTCGGTGTCCTGCTTGGAAAAATGCAGCTGGAGATGCCCGAACTCGTCGCTCAGGTCCGCGAAGGCCGCCTTGCCCATGTGGCGCATCAGGGTGACGCGGCCCGCCAGGGCGTAGACCTCTTCCGGCCACTCCTGCCCGGCCTCCAGCTTGCCCGGCTCGCCGCCTTCACCTTCCGTGGGCGCGGGGGCCGGGTGGGCCGCCAGCACGTCGCGGGCGTGGTGGGTACGGGGGTAGCTGTAGGGGTGGGCCTCGAATCCGGCGGCGACCTGCGCGTCCAGATTGTTCAGGCGGCTGACGGTCTGCTCGTGCAGGCCCTCGCGGCGCGGAGTGGGGGAAACATCGGACATACAGGCCAGTATAGGGGCGCGTGGCCGCCGGGCTTTTGGGGCCTAGCCTTCGCCCGGTCTCGGCCCGAAGGTCAGCGGCGCGTGACCGGGGACCGCCTTGTCGGCGAACTCGTGCAGGCCCAGGCGGTCGGGAGCCTCCAGGTGGTAGCGGAAATTCCAGAGGTAGTGCTGCACCACCCGCTCGGGCAACCCCAGCAGTTCGGCGTGGTGCGCCGACACACGGGCGAGGTGGCCCAGGCCCTCGCGCCTCGCCTCCCGCATCGCCTGTACCAGGGCGGCGGGCGGCGGGTTGTCCTTACGGTAGGCCCACACAGCGAACGTGAAGGGGTGCCCGGTGAGACCAAACCACTCTTCGGCCAGATCGGTGACGGTGATGGTCTGCCCGCTGCTGCCGGTGCCGGTATGCGGCAGCGTGGTCATGGTGGTCTCGGGGGTCAGCGGCCCGACCACGCCGTACCACTCCTGGAGGGCATTGTTGCCGATCCTCAGCACGCCGTCGTATCCAGACGCGAGCAGCTCCTGGGCCGGTCCCTCGGCGCGCTCCAGCACGGGCGAGAGGCCGCGCTCGCGCAGCAATACCTCCAGCAGCGCCACACTCATGGCCGACTGGGCGGTCAGGGCCACCTGGCGCAGGTCCTCCAGCGGCCGGGTGTGGAACAGGTTGACCGAATACACCGGCCCCAGCACCGCCACGCTGAAGTCGGGCAGCGCCTGCAAGGCGTCGGCGTGCCGGATGAACTCGACCGCGCTGATGTTGGCGATGTCCACCTCACCCGAGAGCAGCGCGGCGTTCATCTGGGTGGGCACTCCCGTGATAGCTGTGACGCCCGGCGGCAACGTCAGCGGGTCGAGAATCGGCGCGACGTTGGTGTAATGGATCCACCCGGCGCGGTAGGGGGCCGGCTGGACTGGGGCGGCACTTGTCGTATCAGTCATGGGTCTTCTCTCTGAAAGTCTGGGCACAGGAGCGGCAGGTCGCCTCCGGAAACGCGCAGGAGACGGGAATTCGCCAGGGCTAGTCCGCCGCCCGGAGGCTCACGCCGTCTCCGGTACAGCCACCACCTGCACGGCCACGCCCTGCCACGCGCCGCCGCGCCGGGCATACAGGCGCGTGAAGCTCTGGAAGCGCTCGCCGTTCACGTACAGGGTGCCGCGCGTGACCCCCGCCTCGCCGAACACGCGCGAGGCATGACGCTCGAAGGCCAGGGCCACCGGCGGGTTGTGGAGCATGGAGGCCAGCACATCGGCCTTGGCGACCATGTGTCCGTCGGGCGCGAAGCCCACCCAGTCGTCGGCCAAGACGCGCGCCATCAGCGCCGGGTCGCGGCGGTGGTAGGCGGCGTTCCAGCTGTCGTCGGCGGCCAGCAGGGCGTCGAGATCAGGGCTGCTCAGTCGGCGGCCTCGGCGCCGGAGCGCGCGAAGGTTTCGAGCTCGTTGTAATAGGCGTCGCGCAGCACCGGCGTGCGCCCGGCGTGCTGAATCATGCGGATCATGCCCGCCTCGCTGAGCTTCATCGGGCTGGTGGCTCCGGCTGCGTGGGCGATGTGCTCCTCCTGAATCGTGCCGTCGATGTCCGACACGCCCCAGTCGAGGCTGACCTGCGTCAGTTCCGAGCCGATCATGACCCAGTAGCCCTTGATGTGCGGGAAATTGTCGAGGTAGATCCTGGCTACCGCGAGGTTCCGCAGGTCATCGAGACCGGTCGTGAAGTCGGTCTTGCCGAGGTTCTGCGCCAGCGTGTTGCCCAGCGGCTGGAAGGCCAGTGGAATGAAGGCGTGGAAGCCTCCGCCGTACCGGGTCATGCTGTCGTCCTGAAGTTGCCGCAGCCGGTCCATGTGGTCGAGGCGTTCCTCGAGCGTCTCGATGTGGCCGTAGAGCATGGTGGCGTTGGTCCGCATTCCGAGGCTGTGGGCCTCGCTGTGAATCTGGAGCCACTTCTCGGCCTTCACCTTGTTCCTGGCGACCTGCTTGCGCACGCGGTCGGCGAAGATCTCGGCGCCGCCGCCCGGCATGGCCGAGAGTCCTGCGTCCTGAAGCTCGCGCAGCACCTCCAGCGTGGGCTTCTTGGAGATGCGGCTCAGGTGCTCGATTTCGGCCGCCGTGAACGCCTTGACCTGAAGGTCGGGGAAGGCCTCGCGCAGCCCGCGCACCATCTCGGGGTAGTACTCCCACTTGTGGTTGGGGTGGTGCCCGCTGCTCATGTGCAGTTCGGTGATGCCCGGCAGGTAGCGTTTGCGGACCTGCGCGGCCACCTCCTCGGGACTGTAGTCCCAGGCGCGCTCTTCCCCCTTATGGGCGGCGAAGGCGCAGAAGGTGCAGCCCACATAGCAGAGGTTGGTGAATTCCAGGCGCATCGAATGCACGAAGTACACCTTGTCGCCGTGCAGCGCTTCCTTACGCATGTTCGCCAGCCGCATCAGGGCGTTGAGGTCGTGGGTGTGGAACAGCTGCATTCCCTCTTCAAAGGTCAGCCGCTCGCCCGCCTCGACCTTATGGACGATGGGCACGAGGCTCTGGTCGCGAAGCCACTTCATGGGCAGAGCATACGCCTGGGGCAGCGGGATATTTGTGGTGCGTGGGCGGAAGAAAAAGAAGCGGGGCCGTGAGCGAACGCTCGCGGCCCCTGCTTCTGCGCGCCCTTGTTTAGCGGGTACGCGGGTCGAGCGCATCGCGCAGGCCGTCACCGAAGAGGTTGAAGGCCAGGCTGAACAGCACGATGAACACGGCGGGGAACACCAGCACGTACCAGTATTCGGGCTTGAGCCACGCGCGCGAAAAGTCCACGAGCTGGCCCCACTCGGAAAAGCCGTTCTCGAAGCCCAGGCCCAGGAAGCTCAGGGCGGCGATGCCCAGAGGAATGGTGGCGAGATCGAGCACCGCGATGGTGAACACGGTGGTCAGGCTGTTGGGGATGATGTGGCGCAGGATCAGCGGCAGGTCGCGCGAGCCGAGGCTACGGGCGGCGTCCACGTATTCGAGCTGGCGCACCTTGAGCACGTCCCCGCGAATCACCTTGGCGTAACTGGCCCAGCCGGCGACACAGTACGCCACGATGATCGGAAAGGTCGGGTCACCGCCGGGATTCTTGGCCCGCAGGATGGTCAGGATGACCACCGTGAGCACCAGCCCCGGCATGGCGAACAGCACGTCAATGAAACGCTGGATGAGGTTGTCCACCCAGCCGCCGTAGTAACCGCTGACGGCGCCGATCAGGATGCCCACCGCGAGCGTGATGCCCACGATGATGAACGACATCTTCAGGGCGGTGCGCGTGCCCCAGATCAGACCGTAGAAGATGTTGTAGCCGTTCACGGTACCGAACGGCGCGAAGGCGCCGGGCACCGAGTTGGGCGGCGCGGGTTCCTGCGCGAAGCTCAGGCGCTCCATGCGGTAACAGCTCTGCGGCGGAGCGAAGATACCGCGCCAGAACGCGCCGCCCAGCGGGTTGTAGATCTGGTTCTGCGTGGTCATGTTCAGGTCACGCAGGCAGTTGCCGGTGGGCTTGGCGATCAGGGGCGCAAAAATCGCAATCAGGAAGAACAGCACCGTGATGAAAAAGCCGGTGACGGCCAGCGGGTTGCGGCGCAGCTTGCGGACGCCCGCGCTGTGCCAGAAGTTCTGCCAGCGGCTGCGTTTGGGGGGCGTGACCGGACCGGACAGGGTCGTCATGCGGCACCTCCTTGGAAAATGACGGCGCGCATCAGTCGAACCTCACGCGGGGGTCGATCACGCCGTACAGGATGTCCACGATCAGGTTCATCACGACCACGATGAGGGCCGAGAGCAGCGTAAAGCCCAGCACGCCCGCGATGTCGAGCTGCAGCGCCGACTGCACGAACCACTGCCCGATACCGGGGTACGCGAAGATGGTCTCGGTAATCACCGAGCCTGCCAGCAGGCCGATGATGAGCGAGCCGCTCAGGGTGACGATGGGCAACAGGGCGTTACGCCGCGCGTGCTTGTTGTTCACGGTGCGGTCGGCGAGGCCCTTGGCGCGGGCCGTGCGCACGTAGTCGCTCGTGAGCACTTCGAGCATGCTGTTGCGCATGACCTTGAGCAGCGTGGCGCTCAGCACGATCACCAGGGTCACGGCCGGCAGGAACATGTGCCTCAGCACGTCCCAGGCGATATCCCAGCGCCCGTTGAGCATGGCGTCCAGAGACAGCAGACCGGTGTAGCGCCGCAGGCTGCCCACCGAGAACTGATTGAGGATGTCGAGTTGCCCCGCGCCCGGCAACCAGCCCAGGTAGGCGTAGAACACCGCGAGCAGCAAGATCCCGAGCACGAAGGTCGGCAGGCTGTACCCCAGCACCACCAGCACACGCACGAACTGGTCGATGAACTTGTCCTTGTGTAGAGCACTGACGGTGCCCAGCCACACGGCCAGCAGGATAATGGGGATCACCGTGACCAGACTCAGTTCGAGGGTGTTGGGCAGGCGTTCGGCGATGGTGGCCGTCACTTCCTTACCGCTGGCCTTGGAAAAGCCCAGGTCGCCCCGGATGGTACTGCCGAACCAGTTGGCGTACTGCACCGGGAAAGGATCGCGCAGACCGCGTTCGTTGATGATCTGTTCCAGACGCGCGGCCTGCTGATCGCTGCGGATGTACGGCGCAGCGCGCTGTTCCGGCGTCAGCAGCTGGGTCAGGCCGATCACCAGCACGGACAGGACGAGCATCACCAGGGGGGCCTGGATCAGTCGTCTCACAATGAAATTGAGCATACGTGCCTCAGCATAAGATACGCGCCGCGCCAGGTTTCCGGGATGTCCCGCTCAGCCGACACGCGGAAGAACCGGACAAGCCCCTGGAGAACCTCCCGCAACGCGGAAGCGGGGGGGCAGCCACCGGGGCCACCCCGCCCGCTCTGGCGGGACTTGAAAACTGTTCGGGCAGCGGCAGAGCGTCGTGCCTGCTCCGTCCGGACACACCGGGCCCGCAGGCCCGTGCGCCGTTACCCGGTCTTGCTTACTTCTTGACCAGGCCCTTCCATTCCAGCGAGGTCATGGGGTTATAGGTCGCCTTGGTGCGGCCTTCGCCCGTGATCCGGCTGCTCTGGAAGATGTACGCGACCGGTGCGGGCACCAGGATGTACGGGGCCTGCTCGTAGGCGCGGTTGCCGATCAGGCTGTACAGGCGGTTGCGCTGGGCCGTGTTGACGGTGGCGCGGGCCTGGGCGTTCCACTTGTCGATCTGCGCGTCCTTGAAGTTGCTGCGGGGGCTGTAGAAGCCGTCCGAGGCATAGAAGGTCGTGATGAAGTTGTCCGCGTCGGCGTAGTCGGGCGACCAGCCGATCAGGATCATGGCTTCCTCACCCTTCTTGGACGAGGCGAGCATTTCGCTCCACTGCTTGCCCTGGATGTTGACCTTGAACTTGGGGTTGATGGCCTCGATGTTGCGCTTGAGGATTTCCATGGCCGTCTGCGAGGCGGGGGTGTTGGCGCGGTAGTTCGCGGTCAGCACGAAGCCGTTTTTCCAGACGTTGCCGCCCCAGGCGCGCTGAAAGTAGGCCTTGGCCTGCGCGGCGTCGAACTTGTAGGTCTTGACCTTGGAGTCGTAACCGGGGAAAGAGTCGGGCAGCAGCATGGTGCGCTGGACGCCCTTGCCCTTCTGCACGTCGGCGATGTACTGCGCGTAGTTGAAGGCGTAGGAGAAGGCTCGGCGCACGTTCACGTCGCTGAAGAAGTTGGCCGGGATGCCCTGGCCGTCGAGCTTGCCGCTGCCCAGCAGGCCCGTGCCCTTGATGCTCTCATTCATGAAGATGGCAGTCGCGGTGGTGTTGGGCAGGTCGTCCACCCAGGTCACGCCGGGCTTGCCCTTGATCTGGGCCTCGTCCACCGCGCGGCCGCTGGCCTCGATGATGTCGGCGTCGCCGCGCAGCAGCGCCTGCTGGCGGGCCGCCTGCTCGGGGACTTTTTGCTGGATGACGTTCTTGATGCTGGGCTTCTGGCCCCAGTAGCCGTCGAAGGCCGTGAACAGGTAGTTGTTCGCGTCCTTGCGCACGAGCTTGTACGCGCCGGTGCCGTTGGGCTTCTGGCTCAGGTTGCTGCCGGTGAGGTCCTTGCCGACCCAGGTCTTCCAGGTGGCTTCGGTGCCGTCCCACTCGCCGATGCTCGCGCCGTACTTGCGGTCCACGATGGCCTGGCCCGTGTAGGCCAGCTTGGCCAGGAACGCAGGGTCTACCTTGGGCAGCGTGAACACGAGCTGGCCGGCGGCGTTGCACTTGGCAGCGGCGCTGATCTTGGCCCAGGTGACGCTCTTGTCATCGTTGGCGTTGGCCTGGGTGCCCAGCAGCGACTCGCTGATGAACCAGTTGCCCGACTCGCCGCTATTGGTCACGAGGTTGCGGCGGAAGGAGTATTCGGCGTCGGCGCAGGCCATGGTGTCGCCGTTGTGGAACTTGACGTTCTTGCGCAGGTCGAAGGTGTAGGTCTTGCCGCCGTTGCTGACGGTCCACTTCGTCGCCAGACGGGGCTCGAGCTTCGTGAGGCTCGCGCCGCTGTAAGTCAGCAGCGTTTCGTACATATTGTCGACGAGCGCCGAGGAGGCGGTGTCGTAAGTCACGCCGGGGTCGAGGGTCGGCACGTCGCCGGCCGTCTGGATGACCAGGGTGTCGGCGGGCGAGGCAGCGAAGGCGGAACCGGCGAGGAGCAGGGTGCTGATCAGGGCAATCTTCTTCATAGGCCTCCTGGAGGGGGTGAACAGCGCAGGCTCCGCCTGGAACACGGCGTTTCTAGGTGGAAGCTGGTCTGTTCGGGGAATCAACGGAGTGATCATAGCGTATGTCAATTGACCTATTCATGAATAAGTCCTCATGCCGATGCATACGGCAAAAAGGTGAGTTTGGCCACCCTGGCCCCGGCGCACTCCCCATCCAACAGGCCAGAGGCGACAAGTACCCAGGCGGCGCGGCATACTGCCCCGCGTGAAGAAGAGAATCCTGCTGCTGGCGGGCGGTCAGTCCGGCGAACACGAGGTCAGTCTCATGAGTGCGCGCAGTGTGCTCGCCGCCCTGCCGCGCGACCAGTTCGACGTGACGCCCGTGGTCATCAGCAAGCAGGGGCGCTGGCTGCCCCCCACCGACACCGTGCGCGCCCTGGAGACCGGCGTGTCGGTGCCGGGCGGCGACCTCGTGCTGCACCGCGCGGCCAGCGCCGAAGGGTACGACGCCGTCTTTCCGCTGCTACACGGCCCGATGGGCGAGGACGGCACCATCCAGGGCCTGTTGACCCTGGCGGGAATTCCCTTCGTGGGCAGCGGCGTGCTGGGGTCGGCCGCCAGCATGGACAAGGTCATGACCAAGCAGGTGCTTGCCTCGGCCGGCATTCCGCAGGTGGCGTGGCGCCTCGCCGTGCGCCGCGAGTGGACGCAGACCCCGGATGCCGTACGGGCACGCGCCCATGAACTGGGTTACCCCCTGTTCGTGAAACCGGCCAACCTGGGGTCCAGCGTGGGCATCAGCAAGGTGCGCGCGGCCGCCGAGCTCGACGACGCCCTGACACTGGCGTTCTCGCTTGACCGCCGCGTGATCCTGGAGGCGATGACCGCCCACAAGCCCCGCGAGGTCGAGGTGGGCATTCTGGGCAACGACGCGCCCATCGCCAGCCCGGTGGGCGAACTGAGCTTCGGGGCCGAGTTCTACGACTACGCCACCAAGTACACCGAGGGCCAAGCGACCATGCATATTCCTGCGCCGCTGCCCCCCGAGGTCGCGGCCCGCGTGCGCGAGCTCGCACTCCAGGCCTTCCTGGCCCTCGACTGCGCCGGGCTGGCCCGCGTGGACTTCTTCTATGTCGAGGAGACAGGCGAACTGTTCCTCAACGAGGTCAACACTATGCCCGGTTTCACGACTACCTCCATGTACCCCAAGCTGTTCGGCGCGGCGGGCCTGAGCTACAGCGAACTGGTCACGCGGCTGGTCGAGCTGGCGCTGGAACAGCGGTAGAGACCGGGAGGCGCCGGGGGGCCGGAGGGGCCGCCCCGGCGCTCACTTGTCGGTCTTGACCTTGTAGGTGCCGTCCGCGTTTCCGGTGAACGTCACCGTGCCCTGCTGGTCGGTGCGGTACACCTTGACGCGGTTCTTGGCGTACAGATCCAGCGCCGCCTGGGTGGGGTGGCCGTAATTGTTCGGCCCCACGCTGATGGTCACGGTCTCGGGCCGGACCGCGTTGAGCCACGCCTGGTTGTCGCCGTTGGCCGCGCCGTGGTGGATGCTCTTGTAGACCTGAACGGGGCCGCGGATTCCGGCGCGGTCTTCGGCCAGCCAGGCGCGCGTCTCGGGCGTCTCGCTGTCGCCGGTCATCAGGGCACTGAACCGGCCGAACTCCAGACGCAGACCCACACTGTTGTCGTTCTGGTCGTCGCCCATGTCGGCCGGCGGCCCCAACACGCGCACCTTGACGCTGCCGAGGTTCACGACCTGGTTGCCGGCCTTCTGAAAGGTGGTGCCGTCGGCGCGCAGGGCCGCCACCAGCCGCTCCCAGGTCTTGGTGGTACCGGTCAGCCCGTTGTTGATGAACAGGGTGGGCCGGGCCTCCTGCGCCGCCGTGACCAGCCCGGTGATGTGGTCCGAGTCGGCGTGGGTGGCGACCATCAGGTCCACCTTGTCCACGCCGTACTCGGCCAGCAGTTCCTTCATGCGGGTGGTGCTGCGCCCGCCGTCGACAAGCAGGGTCTTGCCCTCGGGGCTGCGGACGAGTACGGCGTCGCCCTGGCCCACATCCAGAAAACGCACCGTGACCTGCCCGGCCGGCAGCGCGGTGCCGGTACCACCGCCGTTCCCGTCGCGCTGCCCTGCGCACGCGCCGAGAGCGGCGGTCAGCCCCACCACGAGCAGGGCCAGCAGGTCAGAGGGCGTGGGGCGGGTCAGGCGGCGGTGCAGTGGGCCGCGCGGCGGGCGCGGGGCGGAGGCGGCCCGCTGGCCTCCGGTCGCGCGGCGGCCGGCCGGCCGGGAGGCCGCCTCTCCCCTCCCGGCCTTTGCGGCAGAGCCAGACCCGCCCTGCGCCGCAGGAGCTTTCGGAGACGTGGCCCGGTCGCCGGCCCCGCCCGCAGGCTGACGCTCTTTCTTCTTCGTGGGGGCTTTCGGGGCCGCTTTCCTGGGGGCGCCGCTCACAACGTGATCTCCCCGGTGCCGCCATCGTCCGCGGCGTTCTCCGGGCCGTTGAGGGTGTCGAGCCGGGCCTGCGCCGCCTCCCGGCGCGCGCGGGTCAGCTCCGGCAGTCGGCGGGCGTGCAGGCCGTCGGGTCCACCGGTCACGTCCAGCAGGTCGCCCTCACCCACGTCCTCGGGAAAGGTGCCGAGCGGCACCACGACGGTCTGCCCATCCGGCAGTTCCAGACGGGCGGCGCGGCCGTGAGGCGTGTCTTCCAGGCCGTCGACCGTCCAGAGGTCGCCCGACGGCGGCCGGGACAGACCTCCAGGCAAATGGTGCTCACTGCTCATGTGCTCAGCGTACTACGGCGCCCGGTTCTCTCCGGCGGCGCGGGCGTAGGCGGGCAACTGCGTGCGCGCCAGGAGATACAGCGCGGCGGCGGCGGCCCAGCACAGGCCCCAGGCCAGAGGCTGGTGCAGAGCCGCGCAGCCCAGCAGAAAGGGAATGGCCGGCGCGCTCGCCGCCTGCATCGCCGCGGTGAGGGCCGCGCGACCGGGCGCCTGTGCAGGGGCGCGTGTGTCCCGCGCCGCCTGCCGGGCGAGACGCAGCGCCACGAGCCCGAACCCCAGGCCCAACGCCGCGAAGCCCCACGCCGCCGCCGCCGGGTAGGGCGCCGGGGCGCTCAGCAGGTACAGGGCGCCCAGGGGCAGCCCCGGCGCGGCCAGCGCCAGCAACGCGAGGTGGAAGGCCCGCCGCGACGCGCGCGCCAGACCCGCCGGCCCGTCGCGCAGGTCACGGGCGAAGGCGGCCCAGACTCCCGTTCCGGCGCCCTCAGGCACGGGCTGGGGTCAGGAGCCGGACCTGGGCGGGGACACCGCCGACTTCGACGGCCGCGCCTTCCTCCAGTTCCTTACGAAGCCGCGCGAGGCTCGCTCCGCCCGCGTTCAGGCCCGACTGCCCCACGACCTTGCCCCCCGCCGTGACTTCGGCCCGTTCCGGCAGCCCCTCACCCACGAGCGCGGCGAGGTGATACCGGGCGTTGCCGCGCGCCTCCAGGCGGGCCATGATCTCTTGGCCCACGTAGCAGCCCTTGCGGTAGCTGATGGCCGGCAGCGGCCCGCCTAGGTCCAGTCCGATTTCCTGAAGCAGCGTCCCCGTGAACCCGTCGCGGGCCACGTCGGGAATACCGGCGGCGATGCGGGCGACGTCGAGGTCGGCCAGCGGGCGCTCCTGGCCTAGCGCGCCGAGAACGGCGGCTTCGTGGCGCAGGAGGTAATGCAGGTCCACACCGGACGTCCCGCTGCGGTTCACGCGGCCCGCGAGCACCGCGCCGCCACCGAGGTCGAAGGTCTGGGCTATGGGGCCGTCTGCCTGCCAGCCGGGCAACGCTGCCGCGTCCCAGACGTGCACGGTCGCCAGCGTGTCCGAGAGGTCGGTGACCTCCACCTGATCGAAGATGATGTAGCGGCGCAGCCGGGCGGCCAGCGCGGGGGCCAGGCCCTCGTCGAGGTGAAGGTACACATCGTCCGCGCGGCGATACGCCCGCGCGAAGTGCTCGATCTGGCCGCGCACGTTCAGGAAGCAGGCGGCGACGAGCCCCGGCGTGGGGGCGCCGCGCAGGTCGCCGGTCATCTGGCCCTGCACGAAATCGACCCGGTCGGGGCCGGTCACGCGCAGGCTGCTGGAAGGAATGCGGGTCCACATATCCGCAGGCTACGGCAAGCGCCCCCGCACGTGTGTGACGGGGGCGCACCTGGGCAAAGAGGCAGGGCTCAGTCGCTCGCCAGCCCCAGCGCCGCCTCGGGCCAGGCGCGGCGGGCCAACTGGGCCTCGCGGGTCAGGTGCCAGCGGCTCAGGTCGGCGGCGGCCTCGCGGATGATCGCCTCGGCGTGGGGCAGGGCGTCGCGCCGGCTCTGGAGGTTACGGCTCACGACCGCCGTGAGGTCGTCGAGGTTGTGCAGGTACGCGCCCGGCACGTCCGCAATGTCGGGATTCAGGATACGCGGCACGCTGATGTCGATGAGGAACATCGGGCGCTCCGGGCGGCCCTCGAGCGCCTTCCACACCCCCTCGGCCCCCAGGACGTAGTGGGGCGCGGCGCTCGACGCGATGACCACATCGGCCTCGGGCAGCGCCTCGTGCAGCAGCTCGGCGGCGCATACCCGGCCGCCGAGCTTGTCGGCGAGCTGCCGGGCGCGGGCCTCGGTGCGGTTGACCACGATCACGTCGTCCACGCCCGCCGCGCGCAGATGGGTCAGGGTCAGCTCGGCCGTCTCGCCCGCGCCGAGGACCAGGGCGGTGCGGCCGGCGAGGCTGCCCAGCGCGGCTCCGGCCAGTTCAACGGCGGCGCTGGACACGCTGACCACCCGGTCGCTCATGCCGGTTTCGGAGCGTACGCGCTTGCCCGCCGCCAGGGCGCCCTGGGCGACCTTGTTGAGCAGGGTGCCGCTCAGCCCGCGCTCGCTGGCCGCCTGCCACGCCCGCTTGACCTGCCCCTGAATCTGGGTCTCTCCGATGACGAGGCTGTCGAGGCCCGAGGCCACGCGGTACAGGTGGCGCACGGCGTCCTCGCCCCGGTACACGTACAGGTGGCCGTCCAGGGCGTGGCCCCAAGCACCCTCGAAGGCGGCGCGCGGGTCTCCCCCGATCCCGGCGAGATACACCTCGGTGCGGTTGCAGGTCGCCAGCAGCATGACCTCGCGGGAGTGCCGCGCGAGGTGGGAGAGCAGCGCGCCTTCCTCGCCCGCGCGCACGGCGGCGCGTTCGCGGATCTCGACGGGCGCGGTCTGGTGGTTGAGACCCACCACCGCGAAGTCCAGTGGGGCAGGCGCCGGCAGGTGGGTCTGCCGCAGGAAACTGCGCGCGGTCGGGCAGGCGAGCGTCATGCGGCCCCCCCGACGGCGCGGCAGATATCGGCGTCGAGCCGGCCCAGGGCGGCGGCGCGCTCGGGCCCGGCCAGGGTCAGGGCGTCCTCGCGGCGCGTGGTCCAGGCGTTCAGTTCGGCCGTATCGGGCAGCCTGGCCTGCACGCTCTCGCGCAGGGCGCGGGCCAGCATGGGCAGTTCGCGCCCGGTCGAGACCGCCACCTGCACCCCCGCGCGCTCGGCCACGGCAGGAAACCGCAGGGTGCCGCGCCTGGCCTCGCCCGCGTGGTTCACCAGCACGCCGGCCGCGCGGGCCTGCTCGGCGACGGCGTCGTTCAGCGCCGCGTCGTCGGTCGCGGCCACGACCAGGCGGACGCCGGTCAGGTCGGCCGGGGCGTAGGGACGGCGCTCAGCGCGCACCGGCAGTGCGGCCAGGTCGGGCAGGATGGCCGGAGCCACCACCCGCACGTCCAGCCCCGACGCCAACAGCGTGGCCGCGCGGCGCAGCGCCACCGCGCCGCCGCCGACGATCAGGGCCACTTCTCCCCGCAGATCTAAAAAGGCCGCCAGACTCACCCGCGTAGCATACGCCTCCGGGCCGGGGCGGGCGTCCCCTACCGAACGGTCAGAAAGTGGTCTGGGACGGGATTTTCCAAACCGGCCGGGCCGTCCCTACGCCGGTGACTCGGCCTGTAAGGCAGCCTCGGCCGCCGCCTCGACCAGGGCCTCCAGACTGGCGGTCTGGGCGACGGTCACGCGGGTAAATCCGGCCTCGCGGGCCGCGTCGGCGGTCTGCGGACCCATCGCCGCGACAGGCAACCCGAGCGGATCGAAATCGTCCGAGGCGAGCGCCGCGAGGTGCCGCGCCGCGCTGCCCGACGCCAGGGTCACGGCCGCCGCCGACTTGAGCCGCTGCGTGGCGTTCTCGGAGGGTTGGGCAGGCTCAGTGCGGTACAGCTCGGCGCGCTCGTAGCGCAGGCCGCGCGCCGTGAGGGCCTCACCCAGTTCGGCCTCGGCAAGTTGGGAGGTCAGGTGCAGAACACCCTCGCCCGCCCCGGCCGGCAGTTCCAGGCCCAGGTGCCGCGCACCGGGAGTGGACGGCACGAAGTCGGCACGCACGCCCTGCGCCTCCAGACTGCGGGCCGTGCTGGGACCGACCGCCGCGACGCGCACCCCGGCGAGGTGCCGCGCGTCCAGACCCAGTTTGCCCAGGTGTGAGAAGAGTTCGGTCACGGCCTGGTTGCTGGTCAGCAGCAGCCACGACGTGCCCGAGAGGTCGCGCAGCCGGGCATGTAGGGCCGCCTCGTCGCCGGTCGGGGCGAAGCGGATCAGGGGCACTTCGAGCACGTCGGCCCCCCCGGCGCGCAGCAGGTCCGAGAGGCCGCTGGAGCCGTCGCGCGTGCGGGTCACGGCGACCGTCTTGCCTGCCAGCGGACCGCCGCGCAGGGGCGCGAGGTCGAACCAGCGCAGGGTGTCGCGCAGACGCACGACCTCGCCGATCACCGTCACGGCGGGGGCCTCCAGCCCGGCCTCCCGCACCACATCGGCGATGGTCGTCAGGGTGCCGACCGCCACACGCTGCTGCGGCGTGGTGCCCCACTGCACGGTGGCGGCGGGGGTCTGGGGGTCGCGCCCGGCGGCGATCAGGTCAGCCGAGATCTGCCCCAGGTTGCGCACGCCCATCAGGAGCAGCAGGGTGTCCACCCCCGACAGCCGCTCGTAGTGCGCGCCGCCCTCCTTCGTGTTGCCCGTCAGGACGGCGAAGCTGCGCGCAGCCTCGCGGTGCGTGACAGGAATCCCTGCGTAGGCAGGAGCGGCGATGGCACTGGTGACGCCCGGCACGATCTCGAAGGGCACGCCGGCCTCATGGCAGGCCTCGGCCTCCTCGCCGCCGCGCCCGAAGACGAACACGTCGCCGCCCTTGAGCCGCGCCACGCGCTGGCCGCCGTTCGCCTGGGCGGTGCGCACGAGGAGCGCCGTGATCTGCTCCTGGGAGATGTACTCGGAAAAGCCCTTCTTGCCCACGTAGATGGTCTCGGCCTGGGGGCAGTGGCGCAGCAGCTCGGGGTTGGCGAGGTAGTCGAACAGCACCACATCGGCCTGGGCGAGCGCCTGCGCTCCGCGCAGGGTCAGCAGACCCGGATCGCCGGGGCCGGCACCGATGAGGGACACGAAGGCACGCGAAGTCATGAGACACAGGCTAGCGGGCCGGGCGCGGGACATATGCGGGATAGGGTGAGGCCATGAGCGAGATCCTCCTGCGACTGGCCCAGGCCGAGGCCGCCGCCCACACTCGGTTCGGCACCTCGGGGACGGTGGCCCGCTTCGGCCCGCTGGTGGCGGTCGCCAGCGGCCAGCACCTGCCGGTCGACAGCGCGTGGCACAGCGGCGCCGGGGTTCCCACCGACGGCGACTGGGCCGATTTCGAGGCCTTCAGCACGGCGCAGGGGCAAGCCGCCACCGTGCATCTGCTCTCGCACATGGCCCCGGCGCTGCTGCCGGCCCTGAATGCCCGCGGCTACCGGCCGGACTACGTGCTGCACGCCTATACCCACGACCTCGGTGCGCTTCCCGCGGCTCCCAGCTGGCCGGTCCACGAGGACCCGGACCCGGAACACTGGGCCGCGCTCGCCGCGCAGGGCTTCGGGCCAGGCTCGGAAACGATCATGAGGGTGGTCGCGGGGGCCGAGGGCACGCGGCGCTTCGTGGCGACCGTGGACGGGGAGGCGGCAGGCACGGGCGCCTTCGCCCTTGAGGG
Organism: Deinococcus sp. Leaf326; assembly: GCF_001424185.1. Taxonomy (NCBI): domain Bacteria; kingdom Thermotogati; phylum Deinococcota; class Deinococci; order Deinococcales; family Deinococcaceae; genus Deinococcus; species Deinococcus sp. Leaf326. The sequence goes on from NZ_LMOM01000017.1 coordinate 48,278, forward strand.
AGGAGTTGCGGCGCTACACGGTACGGCGACGAGGCCCGGATTCCGGGGACGGGGCGTGCAGGCCGCGCTCCTCGTCTTCCGGCTGGCACAGGCGGCGCAGGCAGGAGCCGACCTCGCCAGCGTGTTCGTCACGCCGGGCAGCGGCAGCGAGCGCAACGTGGGGCGCGCGGGTTTCCGGCTGGTGGGGATGCGCCTGACGTTTACCCGGCAGAACTGAGCCGTTCGGTCGCCCGGCGACCCGGCCGGGCAGGATAGGCTGGGCCATGTCTGCCGCGAATGAAATCGAGTTCATGGCCGAGGACCGCGCCCTGCGTGCCTACGTCGCCCGCCCGGAAGGCCTGGGCCCAGGAGCGGCCACGCACCCGGGCGTCCTCGTGATCCACGAGATCTTCGGGCTCAACGACGACATCCGCCGGGTGGCCGACCGGCTGGCCCAGGCCGGATACGTGGCCCTGGCGGTAGACCTCTTCGCCGGCCAGAACCGCGCCGTCTGTATGACGCGCATGTTCGGCGGCGTGTTTCTCAATCCACTCGAACACCAGGGCGCCCGCGACACCCGGCGTGCCCTGGAGGTGCTGGGCGGCCTGGAGGGCGTTGACGCCGCGCGGCTGGGCGCGGTGGGCTTCTGCCTGGGCGGCAGCCTCGCGGTGGCGCTGGCCTGCACCAGCGACCACGTGCGCGCGGTCGCGCCCTACTACGGGTTCAATCCCCGGTCACCCGAAGCGCTGCGCCGCAGTTGCCCAGTGGTCGGCAGCTACCCGGAGCGTGACCCCACCCGCCGCCAGGGCGAGGCTCTACAGGCCGCGCTGGACGACGTGGGCATCCCGAACGACATCAAGGTCTATCCGGGGACGCGCCACAGTTTCGCCAACCGGGGGCCTGCCTTCGACGGCGTGGCCGCCGAGGATGCCTGGAACCGGGTGATGGCCTTTTTCGACGAACACGTGGCCGGAGGCTGAACCTACGGAAGCGGCCCAGACACGCCTTGTCCGGGCCGCTTCCGTGGTGGCTCAGGGGGTCTTGAGCGCGTACCCGATGCCGCGGACCGTACGGATGATCCCGTAGCCGTCGAGGTCCCGCAGTTTGGCCCGCATGTTCGCCATGTGCACGTCCACCACGTTGGAGTTGCTGGGCAGTTCGCCGTTCCAGACCTCGCGCTCGATCTCCTGACGCGAATACACGCGCCCAGGCTGCCGTGCCAGGAAGGTCAGCAGGTCGAATTCCTTGGGCGAGAGCCGGACCTCATGGCCGTTGTAGTGGCACAGACGTTTCTGGGGATGAATTTCCAGTGCGCCAATAGAGATGACCTCGCCGTGCTGCTGGTGCCGGAGCTGCACCTTGACACGCGCCACGAGTTCCTCCGGGTGGAAGGGCTTGGTCATGTAATCGTCGGCGCCGGCTTCCAGGAGGTTCACCTTGCGGTCTACGGCGTCCATCGCAGTCAGGATGATGATGGGCACGCTGCTCGTCTTGCGCAGGCGCCGGGCGATCTCCGCGCCGTCGAAGTCGGGCAGGCCCAGGTCGAGGATGACGAGATCGGGGCTGTTCTCCCGCGCGCTCGTCAGGCCGGTAATGCCGTCGGGCGCGGCAATCACGCGGTAGCCTGCCTGTTCCAGTTCGTACTGCACGACCCGTGTGATATCGGGGTTGTCTTCAATTAAGAGGATGCGTTGCTCCATTGCGGCCTTGTGTTCTCCTGACTGGTGAGAGTTGGTGGTCGGCCGGACACTGGGGTCCGGCGCGCCCAGGCCTCCACCAGGCGGCAGAGGTGAAACGGAAATTAGAGTCATCCTAGGGGCCAGGACACCGTGGGGAACGCCAGAGCGGTTCATCTTTTTTTAACACCGGCCTATGCCGCGTCTCCAACGTCGCCGGCCCCCTGCGCTAGACTCGCCCGCATACTCAAGGAGGCACCATGAGCGTGACGACAGTAATCGGACGGGCCTTGCTGGCGAGCATCTTTATCAAGAACGGGTACGACCACCTGCAAAACCCCGACTACATCGTGCGCGCCGCGCGCGGCGCCGAAGTTCCCGAGCCGGAACTGGCGGTCAAGCTCAACAGCGCCGTGATGCTGGGCGCGGGCGCCATGCTGGCCCTGGGCGTCGCGCCCGGCCTCGCTGGCACCGCCCTGGCCGCGAGCCTCATCCCGACCACCGTGGTCGGCCACCCCTTCTGGGACAAGCAGGGGCCTGAGCGCCAGCAGCAGCAGATCCACTTCCTCAAGAACCTCGCGCTGTTCGGCGCGCTGCTGGCCATCTCGGGCAGGCGCCGCCACTAGCACCGGGTCACCGAAGCAACACCGGACGACGGGCCGCGGAAAGTCTCGTTTCCGCGGCCCGTCGTCTGTCCGCGCTCAGGCGGGGGTGGGCAGCGGTCCTCCGGTGGGCGTCGCCGTCTCCAGGGGCGGCAGCGTCCCCCCGGCCAGCAGCACCGAGAATTCCTCGCCCATGAGGGTCTCGCGCGTCATCAGCACGGTCACGATCTCGTGCATCTGCTCCAGGTGCGCGTGCATGAGGGACAGCACGCGGGCATAGGCCTCGTCGATGATGCGCCGCACCTCCTCGTCGATGAGCTGCGCGGTCGCCTCGCTCATGGCCGCGAGCTGCGGGCCGCCGCCGAGGTAACCGCTCTCGTCGCTGGCGAGCGCCACCTTGCCGATGCGCCCCGACATGCCCCACTCGGTGACCATGCGCCGCGCGATGCCCGTGGCCTGCTGAAAGTCGTTCGCCGCGCCGGTCGTGACCTCGCCGTACACGATCTCCTCGGCGGCGCGGCCTGCGAGCGCCACGGCCACCATGTCGTCGAGCGCCGGGCGCGTGACGTGCAGGCGGTCGTCGGCGTCGGGCATCATGTACCCGGCCGCGCGGCCACGCGGCACGACCGTCAGCTTGGCAACCCGGTTGGCGTGCGGCAACAGTTGAGCGGCGAGAGCGTGGCCGACCTCGTGGTAGGCCGTGACCTTGCGGTCGGCTTCCCGTACCACCAGCGAGCGCCGCTCGGGGCCCATCAGCACCCGGTCG
>NZ_LMOM01000018.1 GCF_001424185.1 Deinococcus sp. Leaf326
AGAATGCGGGCACGCTCCCAGAGAGGCTGTGACTTCGACACTCCCAGACTCTCGCGTCTGGGAGCGCTTTTTTCGTCTTATGCAGGTGCAACTCCTGAGGAATAGGTATGGAGTTCAATGTTATCTGATTGATTTTCGGTAAAACGGTTCTATCCTGACTCATTGCCGCCATGGAATTAAAATCGTCGGACAATAGCCAATACTTGAGAAATATTACCGACGACTCTTTTCCAGAAATCGGATACATATCAGCGCTACAAAGCCCAGAAAAATTTACAACTACTGCCTTTCTGAGGTATGGCCGTATCTTAGAATACAGAAGCTGTCCTGGATAAAATACGTGCTTTCCGCTACTTACGCCATCTTCGGCAATAGTGCTGTACGAGAGAAGCCTACCAGTCAAAGACTCTATGTGATTTGGAGCTATATGAGGCATGTCTCCAAATGGAAGTGGATCAACTAAGTTTGACTCGATATTTGCCGCCAGCCCGAATGGCGCCCATTGCCAATTATTCGGAATCTCATGCAGTTCAAGGCCTTTGTAAGTTTCAGGTAATACATCACCCAGAGGCACAGTTTCATCGATCATGATAGAACTCCGGCTTCTTCCAGTGTTTGCTGGTCTTCACCTAGTTCCAGCAGGATGGCCCGCAGCTCCTCCATCGCGCCCGCGAGTTCGGTCAGGGCTTCCTCCGCTAGCTGCGAGGGCTCGGGCAGGTCGCCGCTGTCCGCGCTGTCGTCGCGCAGCCAGCTGATGTCTAGGCTGTCGCCCCGCTCACGGATCTCCTCCCGAGTGAATTTTCGGAAGCGGCCCTCGGTGCCCGTGTCCACCCGCCGCGCTAGGGCGTCCTCACTACCCCAAGGATCGTCGCCGTAAGCCTCCTCGAATTCTTGGAAGTGCTCGCGGGTCAGGGGCGTGCGCTTGCCGAACTGCGGCATGTTGGCGCGCAGGTCGTAGACCCATACATCTTTGGTATTGCCTTTCTCGCCGGCGCCACGGGTAAAGAATAGTACGTTGGTCTTGACGCCCTGCGCGTAGAAGATCCCCGTGGGCAGGCGCAGGATGGTGTGCAGGCGGCACTTGTCCATCAGGTCGGCGCGAATCTGCTTGCCCTGGCCGCTTTCGAAGAGCACATTGTCTGGCAGGATCACGGCGGCCCGGCCGTGCGTCTCCAGGCTGCGGTAGATGTGCTGAAGGAACATGAACTGCTTGTTGCTCGTCTGGAAGGTCAGGTCGGTGCGCCGCGCGTCGCCGGTGCCCTTCTTGGTGCCAAAAGGGGGGTTGCTCAGGATTAGGGTCGCCTTGCCCAGCTTCTCGTAGTCGGGCGTCAGGGTGTCGCCCAGGTGGATGCCGCTGCGCTCCGGGTCGTTAGCGAGGCCGTGCAGCATCAGGTTCATCAGTGCGAGGCGGTGGGTGTCGGGCACGAGTTCCATGCCGTGAAAGGCCCGTTCGAAGTAGTCGCGCTGCTTAGCCTCGGCCCAGTCGTAGACGTCCTCATGCGCCTTGACATAGTGGTCGGCGGCGATCAAAAAACCGCCGGTGCCCGCCGCCGGGTCCTGGATGCGGTCGCCGCTGCCCGGCTTCATCACGGCCACGATGGCGTCGATGAGCGGCCTGGGCGTGAAGTACTGCCCGGCACCGCTCTTCTTCTCGGTGGCGTTCTTCTCGAGCAGTCCTTCGTAAAGGTCGCCCAGGCCTTCTTCGCGGGCGCTGTACCAGTCGAGCGTCTCGATGGAGTCGATCAGCTTGCGCAGGGTGGTGGGCTTGCGCATGAAGCTGTTCGCGTCGGCGTAGATCTGCCCGACGAGCGGGTGCTTGTCCTTGCCCAGGTCGAGGAGCAACTGGCGGTAGAAGTCCAGCACACCCACATTGTTCTGCTTGCGCAGGTCATCCCAGCGCTTGCCCTCGGGTAGCTGGCCCTCCTCGCCTGTCTCCTTGAGCATCTTGAGGAACAGCAGATAGGTCAGTTCGGTGACGTACTGGTGGTAGGTTACGCCGTCGTCACGCAGGTCGTTGCACAGGTTCCAGAGCTTCTGGACGATGTCGTTCGTTTTGGTCATGGTCGGGAGCCTTTCAGGATGGAGAGGATGAGGCCAGGGCGCGGTTTAGCGCCCGCCGGAAGCGCTCGGCGTTGGCTTTTGAGCGCAGAAGGAAGGCCGCCTCACGCCTGGCCCGCCGCCGAGCGACGCGGCGCAGACGGAGGGCCAGACCAGTAGAGCAGTTCACCCTCCTATTCTGCTGCCTACAGCCCAGGTGCTTTGTTCGTGCCTGAACGCTTATCCAGCCCGGGCCCAGACCTCGTCCTGCAGCCGCTCCAGGATGGTCGGCAGCTCGCCCCCGAAGATGCGCTCGTTCAGGCGATCGAAGCCTCCCACCTCGCGGCGTACGGGATTGCTCGGCTCGTCCATGAAGGCCCGGTCGATCACCTGGTTGGCCTTGAGCTGGCTGGCGAGGCGGGTCAGCCAGGTGGGCTGCGGCGGCGTCCACGTCCGCGAGCCGAGCAGCCGCGCCAAGGCGGCGTCCACCCGCGCTTCGAACGGCTGCGGGGCCTCGTTCCCGGCAGCCGCCCGAATGAAGCCGATGATGCTCGCGGCAGCGTCCACCTGCCGCGTCTGCGCGAAAGCGGTGCGCAGCGCCGCCTCGCTGAAGCCCTGACGATCGAGTTCGCGGCGCAGCGCCAGCAGGTCCGCGCGGCCCAGGCTGCCCGGCCGGGTGAGCACGGCGGTGAGGGCAGGCAGACGGTCGCGCTCGCGCTCGATGAAGGTCAGAAACCCCGCGAGGTAGTCGTCGGGACGCTGTCCGGTCGGGTAAGCCTGGACGACTGATACCACGGTGTCTTCGTGATCGCTGATGAAGATGGGCTGCCCGCCCCGCGTGCGCCCCGTGTCGAGGACGACCATCACCGGCGCGGCACTCTCCAGCAGGACTGGAAGATCGGCCGCGGCCGCGCCCCGTAGGGCCCCCAGGAACGCCTCCACGCTCAGGCTGGTCTCGCCCTCGAAGGTGTCCTTCGCCGCGTCGGTGAGCCGCCGGCGGACCCGCTGGAGCTTGGCGACGAGTTCGTCACGCAGCAGCAACCGGGCTTCCGGCGTCGGCGCACGCAGGGCATCCTCGGCGAGGCTGACGAAGGTGCGGCTGGGCTGGCGGACCACCGGCCCCATGGTCGTGAAGTCCTGCACGGCCTCATAGGCGCGCACGGCGTCGTAGATGCGGAAGGTCGTCTTGCCGATGTCCGGGGCCTGCCGGGTAGCGCGACCCAGCATCTGCTCGAAGAGAATGCGGCTGCCCACCCGCCGCAGGAACACTAGGTTGGTGATGGCCGGCACGTCGATGCCGGTGGTCAGGAGGTCCACCGTCACCGCGATGGCCGGCTGAACCTCGGTGCGGAAGCGGTGCGTGAGCTTGCGCGGCTGGTCACTCTTGCTGGTGATCTTGACCACCGATCCGTCGTCGACCTCGCCATGGACCCGGCGCAGTTCCTCCTTCAGGGTGGCCACGATCTCGTCGGCGTGCAGGTCGTTCACGGCGAAGATCAGGGTCTTCTCCGGCCCAGTGGGGCTGATGTTCTGCGCCAGGAAGGCACACACCGCCCGGTTGAAGCCCCGGGTGATCACGCGGCGGTTGAAATCTTCGACCTCCAGGCCGATGTCGTCCGGGGCCTCGTACAGTTCGGTGGCGTCTGCGCCGGGCGTGTAGGTAGGGATGGTGTCGCCGCGCCTGAACTGCAGCCCGCTCGTGCTGAGCTCGGTTTCGATGAGATAGGGCGGGTCGTGATCCACCAGGACACCGTCGAGCACCGCGTCACGGTAGGTGTAGGCGAAGACGGGCAGCCCGAAGATCTGCGTGGTGTGCAGGGCCGGCGTGGCGGTCAGGGCGACTTTCACGGCGTCGAAGTGCTCCAGCACCTGCCGGTAGCGGCTGACGTACTCCGATTCGTCCCGCCAGCCCAGTTCGGCGTCGGCGAGGTCGCGGTCGAGGGTGTACCCGCGGTGCGCCTCGTCGACCACGATCAGGTCGTAGGTGTCCACCGGGGGCGGGCTGTCCGACAGCACCCGGCGGGCGAGGCCCTGCACGGTGGTGATGTGGACGGCCGTCGAAGCGTCGGCTGGGCCGTCGTCGATGCCAGTAAGGCCGAAGGTCTCGGCGAAGGTGCGCGTGCCCTCCAGGCGGGTGGTGGCGAAGCTGCCCTCGGCCTGGACAGCGAGGGTCTCGCGGTCGACCAGGAATAGGACCCGCCGGGCGCGTCCGGTCTTCAGGAGGCGGTAGATCAGGGCAATGGCTGTCTTGGTCTTGCCGGTGCCGGTGGCCATCGCGAGGAGCAGGTCGCGCTGCCCGGTGCGCAGGGCGGCTTCGACCGCCAGGATGGCCATTGCCGCAGACCCACGCTGTAGTCGAGATCCTCGTGGATGAGCTGCGCCTCGGCCGTGTTGACGTTCTGTTCGAGCAGAGCGCGGAGCCCCTCGGGCGTGTGCCAGCCCGGCAGGGGGTAACTCGGGTTGACGCTCCGGCGCGCGTCGCGGAACCAGATGCCGCTCTGGGTCTTGAGCTGCGCGAGATACGGGCGGCCGTTGGTGGCATAGAGGAAGGGAATGTGGAACGGGTCCGGTGCCCCCCAGGGCCTACCGGGAGACGTCATTTCTGGTCCTGACAGGTCGAAGCCCTGGCTGTAACGGGCGGCCTGCTCCAAGCTGCTCATCACGGCCTTGTTTATTCGCTTCGCCTCGACCACTGCGACGGGCGTGGCGCCGAGGAACAGGACATAGTCGGCCGGCCCCGTAGCGGTGGGCCATTCCGCGATGGCCAGATTCCGGCCTGCCTCTGGGCGGGTTCCCAGGCTGTAGCGCAACTTCGCACTGTCGACTTCCCAGCCCACCGACCGGAGTTGGACATCGATCAGCTGCCGGGTCTGGTCTTCAGTAAGGTCGAGCTGGGTCGCGGCGGCCTGCGCAGCCTGTACGACTCGGGCCGGACTGCTGGGCGCCTGGGCCTGCACCTGAGCAAGCCGGGCTTCGGCGTCCTGCCGGGCTGCCTCCGCCTGGGCAAGCAGGGCACGCAGGTCTTCAGGACGTTCGGCGGACTGAGGCAGGATGAACTCGCCCCGCACGTACCCGGCATCGTGGAAGGTCCGGATCAACCACACGCCCAGGATCCAGGCAAACTGCAGAAGATTCAGGGCCTGCTCGTGCTCACCGGTGAAGGCGTGGCTCGCCTCGTTGCCGGTGCGGCGCAATTCGGTGAGGAGCTGCCAGACCTCCTGCGGAAGGATGCCCTCGCGGCGCAGCCGGGCCAGGCGGTCGTGCTGCGTTTCGCCCTCAACCAGCAGGCCAGAGCGGGCAGCAATGACCTGCGTCAGCGCCTCAGCGTACTGGCGCAGCTTAAGCAGGGCGGTGTTGGGGTCGTCGAGAAGGTAGCGTTCCGCGAGGTAGCCCAGCTGGGCCAGGAGAGGATCAGTACGGGCGAGGTCGGCAAAATTGGAATGAGACAAAGTCACAGGGAAGTCTCCTGAAGCGGAATGACCGTAGCCTACAGGAGCGTAAACCTCCTGTCAGACGCAACTGACCTCAGGGTGTCAGGAGACAACAGGTATGACCCCTTCTGGCTCCATAGAGAGTCAGGGTAGGGGTCACGCCACGGATCGGCCCTGCCCCCGTCCCTCTTGTGCAAACGGCCATTTGCGCAAGTCTGACACATCGTTTCCCGCTTCCAAGATCCGGCTAGCTCAAGATCTGTCGTACGACACCGCGCACCTCATCTCTGAACCAGCGGCTCGCGGCATCTCCATCTGTTCGCATATGCCAAGTCATCATCACCGGCACGGGCTCAACGCGTACAGGGACTGGACGTCTCTCCAGTCCTAAGGCGCTCAGTGTCGCTCCCATCATCTTCGCGGGCACACTGATGAGCAGCTCACTTTGGGCGGCAAGCTGTGCAGCGACCGCTGCGACCGGGACAGCCACGACAACTTCGCGGGTCAGTCCCTGCTTCGCAAGTGCAACATCCACCGGGCCATGCAGACGACCTCGACGCGAAACACTGACGTGTTGTGCCGCTGCAAACCGCTCCGCTGTCAGCTCCCCTGTCAGCAACGGATGCTGCGCCCGCAACGCCACAGTCAGGTGGTCATGCCCGACCACTTCCGTCACCAGATCCGGTGCCGGTGGAGGAGCCGCGCCCAACATGAGATCGGTCTCGCCGCGGCGCAGATCTTGCACCTCTTCGTCCGTACGCCCCTGGGTCTCACTCAGCAAGCGTAATTGCACCCTTGGTGCTTGCCGTGTCACTTCGCTGACCACGTGTGGCACCAGTGCATCCAGCAAGGCGTCGTGCCCGCGCAACGTAAAGGAGCGCTGGAGCGTCGCAAGATCGAGGGCCTCTGGGGGCTGGAGGAGTGCCCGTGCCTGGAGCACCGTGGCATGCACCTGTTCCTGGATGCTCAGGGCATAGGGCGTCGGTGTCATGAACCGGCCGCTGCGAACCAGGATGGCGTCCCCGGTCACCCGCCGGATCCGCCCCAGCGTACGGCTCATCGCCGGTTCAGACAGGTTCAGCCGGAAGGCCGCGCCGCCGACACTGCCCTCTTCTAAGAGCACATCTAACGCCCTCAACAGATTCAGATCGAGTTGCATTCAAGTAAAGATACTTCTGCGTCAGTTGCATTTGTAGTTAAGTTGTCGGGCGGATAAGGTCGGTGTCAGGAGGTTCTTCCATGACAACTCAACCCGATCAACTGCTCCTTGACCCTGTGGTGCACGCCTTGCGCGAAGCGGGTACTGTACTTCGCTCCCGCTTCGATCCCCATCGCCGCCCGCCTACAACCCTGGAGGACGTCGTCCAGGCCATTGACGCCAATGACGCTGCTGTTCTGGAGGTCCTGCGCCCCCGCCTGGAAGCTCTTCGCCCCCAGGCCCATTGGGCAGAGGACGAATTGGAAAGCGGGGCCCTGCCAGACGGAGAGTGGTGGGTGGTGGACCCGGCCGAAGGCAACATCAACCACGTGCAGGGCCTGACCGAGTGGGGCGTCACCGCCACGCTGATCCGTGACAACCAGCCTGTCCTGACCGCCGCCTATCTCCCCCTGCAAGAGCAGCTCTTCACGGCGGTTCAGGGAGGCGGCGCCTTCCTGAACGGAACGCCGCTGCAGGTGTCGGACAAGCGGGAGTTGCAGGCCGCCATCGTCGGCACGGGACAGGCCCGACCCGGGGAAGACCCGCGTGACCTGTACCGCTTAGGTCTCTCCGTCCCAGCCGTGATGGAACGCGCCCTGGTCGTGCGCGTGTCGGTCCCGGCCACCCTCCCGCTGCTGGAGGTCGCGTCTGGACATTTGGACGCGTTCTGGCAGTTCAGCGGTGTGCGCAGCGGGCTGGTGTCCGGGGCACTCCTGGTCCAGGAGGCGGGCGGTCAGGTCACGGACGTGCTCGGGCAGCCTTGGACGGTGCAGAGTTCGACCTTCGTGGCCAGCACGCCCGGGATTCACACCGCACTGGTCGACGTGCTGTCACCCCTCGATGGGGCGGGGGCCTGATGTCAGGCGCCCCCCTCACTGTCAGCATCCTGGGCACCGGTCGCGTCGGCACGCATCTCGCGATAGCGCTTCTTCAGCAAGGCCATACGGTCATCCTGGGCAGCCGCTCCCCTGAAGAGGCCACCGCTCGCTGGACGGGGCCCACCGTGCCGATTCTTCCCCTAGCAGCAGCGGCAAGCGCGGCTCCGCTCGTCGTGAATGCCTTACCCGGCGAGCAGGCCTTGACCGTACTCAGCGGTCTGGAAACCGCGCTCGCTGGCCGGGTCCTGCTGGATGTGGCCAATGCCACGACCCGCACGGAGGGGGGTCTGACCCTGCTCTATCCTGGGAGCAGTCTGGCCGAACGGCTTCAACTGGTGCTGCCGGAGACGCGAGTGGTGAAGTCGCTCAATACCATGATGTACCGCGTCATGACCGATCCACAGGGACAGGCTATGCCGCCGACCGTGTTCCTTGCAGGAAACGATGATGGGGCCAAGCAGGCTGTCCGGGAACTGCTGGGGGCCCTGGGATGGCAGCCGGAGTGGCAACTGGACTTGGGGGACGTCACGGCGGCGCGCGGTACGGAAGCGCTGTTTTTGGTGGTGCCGTCTCTGGTGCAAGTCTTGGGGTTTGTCCCGTTCAGTGTGAGCGTGACGCAAGCCAGGAAGTCTGGGCTCGAGCAGACGAATCGATAGGAGAACCTGATACCTCCGTCTCTCTTGCGGAAACGAGCGTTTCTGCAAGGGAGGCGGGAGCGGAGGCTGGACGCACAATTTGGGGTGCGCAAACCTGTTGCTTTAGATCCTCAATTGGCAAGACCTTTGCGCAAGCCGCCGCCAGAGCAACCTCCTATCCCTTACTTTCTATTTCACTTATTTCACTTGACCTCTCTCCAAGAGGTCAAGATGACGTTGCAACTGAAACAGGTCGTCCAGCAGGAAGATCTTCGTCTTGTCCAGGACGCCCTGACCCAGCTGGAGCAGGGCGAACGTACTGTGACACTTCCCTCTGTGTTCACACCCTTTCTCAGCGATCTCCTCCGCCATATCCAGCAAGGCGAAGCGTTGACCGTTGTCACGACAGAGCAGGAGTTCACGACCAACGAGGCGGCCGCGCTTCTTGGAGTCAGCCGACCCTTCCTCATCCACAACCTGCTCGACGCCGGCATGCTCCCTTCCATCGCGTCGGCAGTCATCGCCGGATTTCCGCAGGGGATCTACTGGCTTACCGCGAGGAACAGCAGAGGCGCTCTGCTCTGCTCGACGAACTGGCCGGAGAGGCTCAGGACCTAGACCTCTACTGAATCCTATCGTGCTCTGTGATGCCAACGTCCTGTACGGCCAGTGGCGCCGTGAACTTGGTGATGTGGCTGGGCATGGTCGCGTTGGTGCGCCCGCGCTGAACGGAACGGATCGAACAGGAGTGGGTCAGCAACCTCCTCGACTACCGTCCTCACCTAGAGTCAGTTTGACAAACTAATCCAATTAGCTTATAACTAACAGCATGAGCAAAGGAGCGACTATGAGACAGGATTCGACTACCACCCTGCTGCGTCTGGAAGCTGCCGGCGTCTTCGCCCTCACCCTCACCGCCTACCTGATGACCGGTGGCCCCAGCTGGCTGTGGTTCCTGGTGCTGTTGCCTGATCTCTCGTTCCTCGCCTACCTCGCTGGCTCCCGGACGGGCGCGGCCGGGTACAACTTCGCGCACAGCTACCTCACACCCATGCTGCTGGGCCTCGTGGGCGTGCTAACCCACCACCCGTTCCTGCTCAGTGCTGCCCTGATCTGGGCCGCGCACATTGCTGCCGACCGCGTGCTCGGTTACGGCCTCAAGCGGACCAGTGGCTTCGGTGACACCCACCTCAGCCAGAAACAGTCAGGAAAGACCATGAAGGTACAGTCCTTGCAGGGGGTACAGGCATGAGCTTCCCCCAGTCCGCCAGTACACAGCCTCCGAAGACCCAGTATCTCCAGCGCCCCGATGGTCAACTGGCCTACGACGACCAAGGACAAGGCCCGCTGATCGTGGCGGTACCCGGCCTGGGCGACTTGCGGCAGACCTACCGCCTGCTTACACCCCAGCTGGTTGCTGCCGATTACCGGGTGGTAACGCTCGATCCGCGCGGCCAGGGCGAATCGAGCGCCCAGTGGCCCACCTATTCCCCCATGTCGCTTGGCGACGACCTCAGCGCCCTGATCGAACACTTGGGCAGCGGCCCTGCCGTCGTCGTCAGCAACTCCTACAGTGGCGGCGCGGCGATCTGGACAGCGGTGCAGACGCCCGCTCTCGTCGCGTCAATAGTCCTGATCAGTCCTTTCGTCCGCGATCCGAAGACGTCTGCCATGCAGCGCCTGATGCTGAGTGCCATGACGCATGGCCCCTGGAAGGTCGGAGCCTGGATGGCGTACCTCGGCACGCTGTTCAAGGGGGGTAAGCCCAATGACGACGCGGCCTACCGGGCCCGGCTGAGCGCCAACCTGCGTGAGCCGGGCCGGTATGCGGCGCTCCAGGCGATGCTGGGCGAGACCCGCGCGCCCATCGAAGCCCGGCTCGGCGAAGTCCAGGCCCCGAGCCTGGTGCTGCTGGGCCGGGCCGACCCGGATTTCACCGACCCCGCCGCGGAGGCCCACTTCATCGCCACGGCCCTGCACGGCGAAGAAGTACTGCTAGAAGGGACCGGGCATTACCCACAGGCTGAGCGTCCAGATGAGACAGCACGCACCATTCTCCAGTTCCTGGCAAAGCACCCGGAGGTTTGAGGACATGGCCCCTCGACCAGGACTGACAGCGGACCTTATCATCGCCAACGCGGCGGAACTGGCAGACACCGTGGGTCTCCAGGGGTTTACCTTCAAGGAGCTGGCTGAGAAGTGCGGCGTCAAAACCCCCTCGCTGTATAACCACGTCCCCAGTTTGGAGGCAGTTCACCAGGGTCTGGCTCTGCTGGCGGTTCGGGAGCTGGCGGTCCGGATGCGCCGGGGAGCAGTAGGGCTTCAGGGACTGGACGCGCTACGAAGCGTCGCCCATGCTGAGCGGCAGTTCGCACGGGAGCGTCCCGGCCTATTCGCTGCCATCCAACGGCACGTGGAAGATCAAGATGAGGAGTTGCGGGTGGCAGGGCACGAGCTGCTGGAGATCCTCCTGGCAGTGCTGCGCGGCTACCCCTTGGAGGGGCAGGCGATGATTCACGCGGCGCGGGCGACGCACGCGGCTTTAATTGGGTTCGTGCTGCTAGAGAGCAAACAGAGCTTCGGATTGCCGACCCAGGTGGACGCCAGTTTCGAGTGGTTGATCGGAATGCTAGACGCCGGATTACGGACTGCCAACAGGTCAGACAGCATCGCACTTGTGGGAGAGAATGGATTGATTCGGGCAGATATTGGCCTCAAGTAAGGCTAAGGCCGCCGAGAACAGCGCCTCCGGAGGCAGAAGGTTCGGCTCACTCTGTCCTGGCAGGACCTCGCGCAGGCCTTCAAACAAGATGGTCTCGCGCAGTTCAGCCGGCTATTGATCGACCATCCGTCGGACGCCTGAATCTCCTCTCGCCTGTTGAGCAATGCGTTTGTGCAAGCATCCGCCATGCTCATTGGTTATGCCCGTGTTTCCAGAGAGAAGGATCAGGACACCGCCCTACAGCTCCGGACCCTCCAAGAGGCGGGGGCTGAGCGGGTGTTTACTGAGCACGCTTCAGGAGGTCGCTGGGACCGACCCGAGCTGCACCGGATGCTCGACCAACTACGCCCTGGGGATGTCCTGGTGGTCTGGAAGCTTGACCGCCTGAGCCGGAGCCTCAAGGATCTCTTGCACCTCATGGAATTGGTTGAAGGGAAGGGCGCAGGCTTCCGGAGTCTCACCGAGGCGATCGATACCACCACGGCGGCCGGCCGAATGATGATGCAGATGGTGGGGGCCTTCGCTGAGTTCGAACGCGCCATGATCCGCGAGCGCACCAAGGCCGGGCTAGATCAGGCACGGCAGGAAGGCCGCATTGCTCACCCCTCAACAACAAGAGGAGATCTGCGAGGCGGTCTCTTCAGGGCGCAAAACGGCTGCGCAGTGCGCCCGGCTCTTCAAAGTCCACCCCAGCACCATTACCCGGCTCCTCCAGCACGCCTCCAGCCAAAAGGGCTAGAATGTTAGCCAACATGCTCGCCATAAGGAGGGAGCCGATGCGCAACGTGGGAATCAAGGAACTCAAGGATCAGGCCAGCACCATTGTTAATACGGGAGAAGCCGTCATCATCGAGCGGTATGGCCGACCCGTCGGCATGTATGTCCCCCTGGGCGCCCAGGATGCCGGCGACAAGGCTCGCGCTTACCAACTGGCGGAGAACATCAATCGTTTGATGACTCAGATTGCCGCTCAGAATGGTCTGACCCCTGAAGCCCTCGCGGATGAGCTCGCGCAGATCAGCGCTGATCCAGACCGTCAAGCCTCTTGAACCTGGTGGTCGATGCCAGTGTCCTGGTCGGTGAAGTTCTACGGGCCCGTGGCTTGCTGCTGCTCAGTTCACCGGCCCTGACCTTCTTCCAACCTGAACATGCTGCGGGTGAAACACGGCATGAACTGCGGCGCCGCGGCCTGAGCATGGTGCGGTCTGGCCGGGCCACCGCTGAGCAGGTCGACACCCTGCTGGCCGATGCGCTGGCCTTCCTTGATGCCCAGGTGATCTACGTTCCGGCCACGGAGTACCGCGCGCATGAAGAAGAAGCCCGCCAACGGATTCCCCGAGACCCCAATGACTGGCCGTTGGTTGCGCTTGCCCTCCAGCTCGGTCAGGTCCCTATCCTGACGCTTGACGGGGATTTTCTCGGTTGTGGGCTGCCCACGTGGACGCCGGAGACCCTCCGCTTGTACCTGGGACTCTAGCGAGCATCCATGCTGATCTCCCTCTCGGTGCGGCATTGCCTCAGGACCTCGAGACCCGGTGCATAGCGTTGACTTCGTATGAATAGGAGGCTATATTCAAGAAATCAAGGCGACCTTCGGGTCGCCTTCTTCGTTGTCGTCATGCTAGTCTGAACCTCTACGCGGCCAGAGCAGAGCGAACACAGGTCAACACGTAGCCCTTGGGTGACTGGAGTTCCCTGCGCTTCCGGTACGCCCGTGCGACGATCTCCAGCAGCTCTACCGGATCAATCTCCCCAGGATGTCGCTGGCCTCGCAGACCGTGAAGCCGAGCCGCCGCAGACCGTCGTAGGCCCGCACAAAGGGTGCGACCGGTTGCCCCAGTTGCTCGTAGAACGAGCGATGCACCCGGACGAGGACAGGATGGTGCTTCTCGACCTGTCCAATCACGACCTGTTCCCGACCCTGGAAGATGCAGGTCCACTGCATCACCGCGCCCACAGGCCAATGTTCCCGAGTCGCTGGCACTTCCAACCACAGACCCGGTGGCGCAGCCGCAGGAGCAGAAGCACGTCTCGTCCGCACCCTGGGGGACACGATCAACGCGGACAGATGAGGCCAAGCTGGATCCAGCGCCGCCGCCTCCCCGGGCTCTCCTGAGACCATCTGACGCAGCACCCCGGACATCAGGCACTGCTGCCGTTCCGGATCCTCGATCCCTCCACACAGCGCCAACGCCTGAAACAGTTCTGTCGTCGTCCGCGCGGTCGTCAGTGCATGCGCCCTCATCTGCTCCTCCAAGTCAGCTCAACTCTTGATCGAGTTGCGCGCTCTGGTGCTGCAAGTTGCCTAAGACCTGTCGAAAGGGCTCGGCGGTCTCCAGTGTACGGAGACGTGGAGCGCCGTCCTCACTCCGTTACACTGGTTTCCGATGGCATTGACCCTTTCTCGACTTCGAAAGGCTCTTGAGGTGATGGATGAGGCAGAGCTTCGGGAACTGATTGAGGCCCTATATAAGGCCAGCACCGACAACAAGCGACTGCTCGCCGCGCAACTCGAGGGCGACAGCAGTGAACTGCTGGAGGCCTATGTTAAGGCCCTACAGAAGTGCTTCGATCCGAAAAAGAGCGAACTCAAGGTGGCTCCGGTCAGAAAGGCCCTGCAGAATTATTTGCGGGTGGCTTCTCCTCTGGAAGCCCTTCAGGCAAAGATCCGGTATGTCCGTACCGCTTTGGCCTATTGGGATAAGGTGGCCTACTGGACCGAGCAGCATGACACTGCACTGGGAAATATGTTTGAGGAGATCACCCAGGGCACACTGCAATACACAGAGCATCAAGACCTCTTGGAGTCGGTCCATAAACTCGGACAGGAATTCATCGCTCAGGAAAAAAAGTATGGCTATTTCGGTTGGCAAGTCGAGATCTACAGAAGCTTTGAAGATAAGCTCGATGTTAACACTTGAGATTCCTGGGTTCCTCTTTTGGAAGCCCGCACAAGTTTCTCGCTCTACGAAACTTGTCTTTCCAGAATCCGTTTGACCTGGACGGCGTGCCAGGGACCACCTTTACGGGTCTGGAAGCCGTGCTGTTCCAGTTGAGCGGCAATGGCCCGCAGGGTTAGCCCCTGACTCCGGAGCGCCCCAGCGTAGGCAGCGACGGTGCGCATGTCGTGGACCGCGCGCTGCTTTGATGCTTCTGCGCCTCTGCGCTGCGCCTCCGCAGTAAGGTTTTCCGGCTTCCCCAGCTTGAGACCTCGAGCCTTCCGGGCCGCCAGCGCCGCTTTCGTCCGCGCGGAGATCAGTTGGGCTTCCCGCTCGGCGACGGCCGCCATCACATGGATGGTGAGGTTGTCGGCCTCAGGCATGTCGACCGCAACGAAACGGACGCCGGATTCCATGAGGCTGGCGACGACCGCCACGTTGCGCGCTAGGCGGTCGAGCTTGGCGATGAGAAGGACTCCCCCGAGACGGCGGGTCTGGTCGAGGGCAGCTTCGAGTTGGGGCCGGCGACGCTTCCGGGTGCCGGTTTCGACTTCGGTGACCTCGGCGACCAGCTCCAACCCCTTGCTTCGGGCGTAGGCCAGGACGGCGGCCTGTTGGGCTTCGAGGCCGAGGCCGCTTTGCCCCTGCTTTTGGGTAGAGACGCGGTAGTAGGCGACAGCGGGGGTAGTCACCGCAGCATGTTACAGAGGTCATCGGACCGATCAAGAACCGTAACAAAGATATAGGCTGGGATATTTTCATTGATATATACTCTTTGGTATCTCCCAGGATACCCCATGACCACTGCCAAGCTCTTCCTCACCGGCCGCTCCCAAGCCGTCCGCCTCCCCAAAGCCTTCCGCTTCGAAGGCCAGGAAGTCATCATCAAACGGGTCTCCAATGGTGTCCTTCTCCTTCCCCAGGACCCAGAAGGCCAACTCGCCTTCTGGCAGGGCTGGTACACCGCCATTCCTGAGACTGACGTCCCACTCACCCGCGAGGACCTTCCCCTTCAGGACCGTGACTGGGCGCTGTAATGTCCGTCACGCACCTCCTCGACACGAACACCTGCATCTACATCATCAACCGTCGCCCCCCAGGGGTCGCCGAGAAGTTCGCGCAGTTCTCGCCGGACGCCATCGGTCTGTCGAGTACCACTCTCGCTGAACTGCATTTCGGCGTGGCCAAGAGCGGCTCGACCAGGAACCTCAAAGCGCTGGAGGCTTTCCTTGAACCCCTGGAAGTGCTGCCCTTCAGTGCGGCCGCCAGCGTCCTGTATGGCCCCATCCGCACCGAGTTGGAGCGGCAGGGCCAGCCGATCGGCGCGATGGCCCTCCTGATCGCCGCCCATGCCCTGACCCTGGGCGTCGCCCTCGTGACCCATAACCGCAGGGAGTTCGACCGGGTCATCGGCCTCCAGCTCGACAACTGGTTCAGTCGGGAAGCTCGCTAAACACACCCACTAGACGCAGGGCCGACACCACGACCAAGCCCGTCTGGCCGTTGCCCGCGGCGCAGGCGCTGAGCGCGCTTCACTGCCTGGTCAACGGCGTCTTGGCCCACGGCACCCTGGACGCGTGGCTCGCTGACGCGGGTGTGACCCTGATGTGGCGCGACGTCACCACAGTCACATCAGGACGGAAAGGCGAGGCTTCCGCTTCCCATTGAAGGCTTGGGGGAACTCCGTTGCAGCACCAGGAACGCCGTGCTGTACCTGCTCAGGAAAAGAGGATCAGCCGCTACCTTTCAACCTCAGCGTCCCTACGTCGCCCCCTCAAATCGCTCGATAACCTCCCCAAGGGAGAAGTGCCCCTGGGCCACCTGTAATGTCAGGTCGAACACCTCATCAGGCGTCAAAGTCAGCCGGAGCCCATGAAGGGCCAGCCAGACCAAGGCGCAGTTCAGGGCCGTCCGTTTATTGGCATCGACAAACGCATGCGCCCGGGAGATGAAGTACAGATAGGCGGCCGCCTGTGCAGGCACGCTGGGATAACGCGCCTGCCCAAACAGTTCCTGGGTCGGCTGTGCCAAGGCACTCTCCAGTAAGCCCGGCTCCCGGAGGCCCGAACTTCCACCATATCGGGCGATCTGCCGATCATGCAGCTCCAAGACTTCAGCCAGGGTCAGGCCCTCAGGCATCCGCCAGCCTGCGGAACACCTCGTCATACTCCTCGAAGATCTGGTCACGTGCCGCGGCGAACTGGGCCTGGCGCTGCGCGGTTTCGGGGCGCAGCGCATCTTGAACTGGGGTGATGACGATAGCGTTGCCTAGCACCCGCACCTCGACTTCACTGCCGATGCCTGTCAGCTCTTTCATCTCACGGGTAATGACCAATGCCTCGCTATTGCCGAGTCGGGAAAGGGTCTTACGCATAGAGAGAGTATAACGCCGTTCGTACATTCTCAGCACTAGTCTTGACTTCGCTGCGGGTCCAGTCCAGGACGATGCTGAGACAGCGTTCTGGCTGCATAGCTCGCTTCTCGGCCTCCCTTTATTCAGCTGTACGACGCTCTTTTTCGGTCCATACGCATGGATTGACAAGGCCTGCATACGAGGCTATATTTAAGGAATCAAGGCGGCCTTCGGGTCGCCTTCTCCTTTTCGCCTTCCAGATGGCTCCGCCTGTGGTCAAGTTAGGCGACTCCGAGCTCCGTTCTCCCCTAGACTGGGGGCCTTCGGGAGGACCCCATGGAGTTCAAGCCCAAGGCGAAAAACACCGCACGCCCCATCCCTCTCCAGCGCCGCGCCGGACCGCTGACTGTCGTAGCGCTGCCTCCAACGCGTGCGTCTCTTGCACAGGGCCTGCAGCGCTTCACCAGCACGCCGGTCGAGAGCCAGCGGCAGGCCGCACGCCCGGTTCTGCAGGCCGCTGGCCTGCGCCACCAAGAAGAGCAGCGCGCCTTACGCCAGCGCCAGACCTTGGAACGGCAGGCCGACAGCGTCCAGCTGGCTGCAGGTGCCACCAAGGAGGCCCTCCTCCGCCAACAGGCCCAGCCTCAGCCCATCCCCCGAAAGCCTCAGACGCCAGCGGACTGGGTCACCGTGATGCGGGCCCAGGCGGAGCAGATCGAAGGCCGCGTGACCAGTGCCCGCGAGGTCGCACAGTTCAGTGCCCTCCAAAGGCAGGTCGCTCAGACGCTGGTCCAGGGCTTCCGCGCCGATAGGCGACCGGCGCAGGAACGTCACGACAACTATGCGGCACACCTGGTCGCTCTGCAGCGTCATCCCAGCAGTGCCCCAGTGGCCGGGGTCGTCCTGGGCCTGATTCCACAGGGGGAACGTCCCGCCCTGCAACGGGCCGTCGACCTGACCCTGCAACGGGAGAAGGCACAGACCGCCCAAGACCAGCAGACTCTCGAAGCCCTGGCCGTTCAACGCCAGCTGGCGGAACTGGAGGCCGAGACGACGCAACCGATGCTGCAACGTCTCCAGGCCCGGCGTGGGGGTGGGAATCCCCTCCCGGCTGCGGTGCGACGTCACCTGGAACAAGGACTGAACCATGACCTCAGTCGCGTCCGGATCCACGACGACGCGGAGGCCGACAAGCTCGCCAAGGGCGTGAATTCGATCGCCTTCACGACGGGCACCGACATCTTCTTCCGGCGGGGACAGTTCAATCCGAATACGCGGACTGGCCTGGAACTGCTGGCGCACGAGGTCACCCACACCGTCCAGCAGAGCCGGGGGCAGGTGGGGACCGGGATTGACCCAGATGCCGGACTGGAAAATGAAGCTCGGAGGATGGGCCGACGCTTGTCGTCCATAGAGTCGACCACCAGAACATCGCCTTTTCAGCGCTTCTCGCAACAAAGTCCATTGACGACACACCAAGCTGTCCAGCGGCAAACGGCCCCCACAACATCCAGCCCAGCGCTCAATCAGACCAAACTGCTTCAGCTCCGTCGCCTCCTGACTGATTACCACGACTTGCGGCGATCGGGCCGACTTAGCCCGGCTGAGCTGAGAACAGTTCAGCAAGCTGTTGAAAGGGCGAATACCGCCGTCCGTGCCGCTGAGCAGGTCGCCGGGCGTGGGGCTTCGGTCAAGTCAGCCGCAGGTATGGTCGCTGGGAGTACCGCTGTACTGGTTGGAGATGATGTCACTGGAATTGGAGTCGCCGATGATGTGGCTATTCCTTTCGTGCTGCTGGCCGCTGGAGGTCTCTACCTGCTGGCTCGTGGAATGCAGTCCTCTTCCGCCAGTCAGGAGCAGAGCTGGGCAGCGGCCAATGCAGCTGTGAACGCCGCTGTCGCAACGGTAGGAAGCACCGTTCTGATGGCCAAGAAGAACAAGGCCACGACCCAGGCCCCACCTGTCGCTGTTGCCACCACCCGGACTGCGGAGAGGGACCGAAGAGAAACACACCGTGGGCGACTCTAGGTTCAGGGAACAGATTTGAGCAACTTTCCCAGCGGTGAGCTTTCTTGGGCGTGGACGCGATCCACACCACCCTCTGCTACAGACAGCATCGTGGCACTTCAAGCCATGAAAGTTCAGCTCAGCAAACGGCAACTGGCCGTAAGGACAGTGGCCTTCACCAAAGCAGAGGCCCGAATCCTGAACCTTCAGGCTCAGGGTGGGGTCAGTGCTCGGTGGGTCAAAACCTTCCAAAACGACAACCTTCCCAGTGATCTGAAAAGCGCACGCGTTGACATCGAGGTTCTGGAGGGCAAGGCTTTCATCTGATGACATTCGCCAACTTGGAAAATTTTGAAAGAGCCTGTCAGGACATCATGCTTCAGGTCTCTCAAGCTCGTGGGGAAGAGCTTTCCGAACTGGTTCACCAGTTTGCCGGCAGTGGGAATATTTATATCCTTCGGGGCTTGTCCAGCCGTCTGGCACAAGCAGATGCGGGTGAAGGCATCCACCGCCTGGCCTTTCCGCTGATTGAGGGGCTTTCTGCAACGCAGGATCCAAACGTCCTGACCAACCTCATGACAGCGCTCGCCCGTCTGGAGCAATCCGGGGTGGACTGGAAAACCGACGAACATCTGGCGACTGCCCGTCGGCTGTCCAGACTGTGCCGAAGTGTGGCTGAGATATTGGGAGAAGACGCCGACGATTTCGAGCGGCAGCACCTGGACTAGCGGGATGCCCAAGCTGACCGCAGCCTGTTGAGTCTCGGGAGGGGGCTTGTGTGGTCCTTCCAGACGCTCTGAATAGTCCCCTTCTTCAAGGCCAGCCGAGCATTGCACCCAACACAGAGAAGACAGGCAAGCCTAGGAACATACGAGGAATGAGGCAGGCACAGCCGCCGACATTGAGCGCCGTCTGGGGCAGACAGGCGCACGCGTTGCCCCGGCCCGGCCGTGCGAGGTCCTGACCGACCAGGTGCATGCCTACCAGAGCATGGCCTCAGGGATGGGCGACAGCACGATGTATCGACAGATGCTCCTCGGCGACAAGGCTTTGGCCGGCGCCGCGTTGGCTCAAGAGCGTGCCTTGTGACGCCCCCTGTCTCCGGCTTCATAACCCGCCTGACCTCCATCACCACCGGGCTGTGCTCTGCCCGTGCGGCTCATCCCCAGAATAGAGACCTTCCAAGATCCAGGCCACCGCCACCGGGTATGCCGAGGTACGCGCTGCGGGCCGGCATGTCGCCATGGTGGGCTGCCCGGAACAGGTCCTGGAAGTGATGACCCACTTGACGGCCATGCAGGGATACACAGTCACCCCTCTTCCTCAGACCCTGTGGCGTCGCCTCTGCGGCCTCCATGGGTGGCAACTCGTCATCCCCCACTCCCCCACGGAGCGTCGGCCATGAACTTGCCCTTGACTTCCCCTGGAAGATCCGGACCACCCCCCGGCGTCAGCCGGGAGAACTGCCCTGACGGAATAGCCAAAAGTCAAGTGGGCGACCGGTCCTCTCAGGGCACCTTGAGAAGTCTTCTGACAAACCCGCCTCCCAGAACTGGCCCTCAGGTGCACCCGACCGAAAACATGGTTTCTGGTTGGCACGCAAGGGGGGCGCACGTCAGGCGGCCTTCTCCTCCGTGGGTTTCCACCTCTCTGGAGAGAACCGCGACGACCAGAACAGCCCGTCAAGTTGGTCGCGCCTTTAACACAGTTTCTGGTTGGCGCACCAGAAACCAGAAGCAGGTAGGCATCTGTGCCGTGGGGCACGTCAACCTGCCCACCAGCATCTGGACACTCGACCTCGCTTTTTCAAACACGGTTTCTGGTTGTCAGACCCTGGGTCATTAACGTTTCCATATCTTTAACCCACCCCTTTAGCTCTGAGATCCGTGCCATTCACCAGAATCACCCCCCCTTGCTTGCTATACGGCAAGGGCCGTTTTGGTGCAAATGCCGGAAGTCAAGAGGTGGGCAAACTGGCTCTGGAACGGCTTCTCTACCTCAGAGAGGCCAAGCGACAACCAGAACCGACACGGTCCTCCCGGGCCAGCTTCCCCATCTGTTCCTGCGGCAGGCCTGTGCACTGAGCCTCACTGGTCGGGAGATGCTCGAACGCGCCATGCAGCGTCACGGCGTCTTTCCCCGCACGCCGACCACCCATACCAAGGCCCTGTCCCGCCTGGTCTGGCAAGGGCTCCTCCGTATCGTTGGCCACCTGGGCAAACGGCACCTCTATGCCCCCACGGCTAGCGGCATAAAGCGTCTTGAAGGACTGGATGCGGATTGGACCCAGGGGTCAAGGGGCCTGCCCAGGCCAGCACGCTCCTGGCAGAGATCAGCTGCTCAACACGCAAGGGTGCTACCCCAGCCACGCTACAAGGTTGTCTATACAGAGAAAACTGCGCCGTACACGTGGTTTTTGCTTCCCAAGCAACCTCCGCACGCGTTGACGAGACACTCGACACGGCAGGTGCCAACCAGAAACCCTCTGACGTTAAGGATATGTATTTAGCTCGCTCTACACCCACCAATCACACCATCTCGTCCTACGAGGCAGCCCGTCACATTGGCTCTGACATCTGTGAGGTCAACCAGGACCGAGGTGACGCTGGGGATATGCGACTAACGCACCCATCACCCATAACCACGATCACTTCACTTGGGGAGGAGATGCGCCCTACTCTCACGCGTCAGCCCAACCCTTCCAGTGAGATTTACTCTGCCCAATGGGGAGACTTTCCCACAAGCGTCACACAAGGTGAGAGCGGCTGCTATGCTCAGAAGCAATCCGCTGACCGACGTGAATCCGGCCAACGGGAAACCCCCAGATTTGGTCCGCAAAACCGCGTCTGGGGGCTAGGAAAACCCGAATCGTCAAGTTGTAGAAGTTTCCGCCTAGTCAGCGGAGGCCTAAGCCCTATGCACACTTTACGCGGGTGTGCGTGTCCGGTCAAGAAACCGGGCGGGGTCGTCATACCCCAGGGTCGCGCCGGAGCCCGATCATGAACGCGACGAAGCGCCTTACCACGAACCTCTCGATCAACACCAGCGAGATGAACGTCCTGTTCGTCCACAGCGCCCTAGACGATTACCCTCTAACCCCTGAGGAGTTCCGCCTGTACGCCCACTTGGCACGCCGGGCCAGCAGCGGGGCCGCGTATCCCAGTCGGGCCAGCATGGCGAGCGCCTGCCGGATGCACGAGGACACCGTAGGCGTTGCCCTGAAGAACCTGCTCGCGTTCAAGATGCTCGACGCCCACGAACGCAAGGGCAAGACCACGCTCTACACCCTGACCCAGGCCAGCAAGTGGGTGAAGCCCCAGGTGGTTGAGGCGCTGCACGTCCAACAGGCCCAGATCGGTGCTGCTCGAAGGGCTGACCGGAAGGCCCGGAAAGCGGCTGCCGCTGCCGCTGCACCTGTCGACCCCCCCGAAACGAAGGGGGGGGTTGAACAGTCAACCCCCCCGGAACGAAGGGTGGGGTACCCCCCCGAAACGAAGGGGTACCACCCCCCCGAAACGAAGGGTGACGAAGGTAATCCCTTAAGGAGATCCATTAAAGGAGGAGTATTAGACGTTACTGGTGACCCGCGCGAGGGCGGCCCGCTGAGTACGCCGGTGGCCGAACCCAGAAGCGCCACGCACTCCTCCTCAACAGATTCGGCTGCGCCTAAAACCTCAACCCATGAAGCCGGGCCACTGGGGACGATCGTCGGAGCTGCTCTGGCCTCGGTCGCTCCCGTCCCCCAGGTCAAAGCCTCCCAGCCTGACGGCGCCGCTGTCGCGGCGGGGCAGGAGATCTTGGTGGACTCACGGAATTCTGCCAAGCCACGTGGTGGCATGAACGAACAGGCCACGTCCCTTGAAAATGTTCCGGGCGGCGCGGCGGGGGCCGGGACCGGGGCGGCGGAGGGGGCGCGCGGCGCCGGAGACGGGGCAGGAAGGGCCGGGGTGGACTCCATCCGCCCTGTGGATGCCCAGACGCTCGCCGCGCGCCCTGTGGCCCCGCTGGACGGCCCGGCTTACAAGTCCCTCAAGTCCCTCCTGGGCAACGGCCTGACCTCGATGCTCAAGGAGGTCACGCGCACTGGGCAGATCTCGCGTGAATTGTGGCTGCGGCTGGAGGAAGGGGAAATCGGCCTAGTGCGGGTCCTGGCGCAGGAGGAAGCGAAGTTGACGAGCGCCAACATGATCACGCTGGCGGTCCGCGGACTCGACCGCCTGATCGGTGCGGTCAAGGTCGAGAAGCAGGCCTCGCCGACCGTCGTGGCCGCCGACCCGCAACTGGTCGCCGGGCAGCGATGCACAGTGGCGGACCAGGTGGGCGCGCTGACCCTGGGCGTCGTGGTGGAGGTCAATGCGGTGCGGTACAAGATCCGCTTCGATGACGGCAACGGCCGCGACGTGGACCGGAAGGTGGTGGCGCAGCTGCGGACCCTGAAGGCGAGTGATGCCTCACTGGCGCCGGCGCTGGCAGTGGCTCCCGCTCTGGAAGGCCCCACGCTGTTCGTCCCGGCCGGGACCAGCTGGCGCCGTATCGCCGGCAAGGGTGGGCAGCCCGGTGAGATCGTGACAGTGCAGGCCGTGCTGGGCAACACACGCAAGCTGAGCAACGGAACGAACTTGCCCTTCTACACCATCCAGCGGGACTTCGAGCAGGTATCGGCGTGAGCGGCCCATCAGGTGAGGCGTACGCCTCGTACAACCGGACAGTTCTGGGTCCAGATCTGGACATGGCCTTTCGTGTGACAGCGGGACTCGTCGCGATCGTGGGGGCGGAGCGGTCTGTGGTGTGGCCGAGGGGGATGGTCTGGCCAGGGGTCGCTGCCTTGCCAGCCGAGATGATGGAGTGGCTCTCCCCCGCGGAGACGCACCTGACGCCGGAGGCGGCGTGGGAGGCCTGCGAGCCGGATGAGCGAGACAGGGTGGCAGCGTTGGCGCTGCTGCAGGTGCAGCGGCTACAGAGCCGTGAGATGTTGATCCATCGAATGGGGTATTTGTCGTCTTGGACGAATCCGAATGAATCGTCGCATTACACGGTGGCGGCGCTGTTAGGGACGACGCGGGAGACGTTGACGAAGACGATCTCGTTATGGCGGGTACGGAGGCGTTAAGCGGCAGACTGCCCCCCAACGGAAGGGTGCCCTAAAGCTCATGCGCTCTAGAAAGTCTTGACCGCATCACAGGATGTTTCCATTTGCGCTGTCTATTGCTGTTTGGGCAGGGTCGTGAACCTGTGCGTCCTTCTCTGCGAGTCGCATCCCCAAGCGCGTGTAAGTGGCTGGGCCGCGCACTTACACCGGGCACTCCGAAGAGACTAAGAACACAATCACAAAAAGGTGATTTCACATTTCTACAAAGTCACACAAGAGAACCGCTGATGCTTAGTGCTGCTCAGCCAGGTATGCCTGCGCCATCTCCTCTACCAAGTCCTGCACAGACCGGCCCTGCTGTACGGCCTGAAGTTTCAAGGCCTTATGAGTCGATGCGCGTAGGGCCACGTTCACCCTCTTCTCTGGCGGGGTTGTCACCGTCTCACGGGCCTGCGGTGTCACGGTTTCACCCAACTGTAATTCCACAGAAGTGTGATTGTGTGATTCCGCCGACTGAGGCCGAGGTACATCCTGGGCGCGCCGAGCGGCTCCAAGGATGCTGCTCGCGTCGGTTTTCTTCTTACTACCGGTCATGCCAGAACCTCCAGTTCAGTCAGGGCCTCGCGGAAGGGCGCGGTGAGATCGGACGGGATCAGGCCTCCAAAGGCACGCTGGTAACCCACGGCCTTGCGCACGTGCGCGACGACCGGGTAGCCCAATTCCTCGAGAGCGGCGGGCATGGCTCCACTCACCCCGTCATGCTCCAGGCGGTTGAGGACGAAGCCCAGAGCGACACCTTCGGGCAGGGTGACTTCGCCGAGCGCGGCTACGGTTTCCTGCAGGCGGTCGACTTCACCAGCACCGGGCAGCAGGGGCACAAGCAACACCTGAGACTGCTTGGCGGTGTCCTGCAGGATGCGGGTGTCGTTGGGCGGTGTATCGACCACCATGAAGTCGAGGTCGCCAACTGTAGCGGCCTGCATAGGCCCGATGACGCGGAAGGGGAGCTCAATTCCAGCCTGCTGTGCACCGTACGCCCAGCCAGTAGCTGAACCTTCGGGGTCGCGGTCGAGCAGTGCCACGCTGTGTCCAGCTTCGCCGAGGACCTGCGCGATGCCCATGCTCAGGAGAGTTTTGCCGACGCCACCTTTCCTGCTCAGTACGCTGATGATCTTCACACTCTCACTTTCTCACACAATCACCGAATCACACAACAACAATTCAGTGATTGTGTGAAAGCGTGACGAGAGTGGAAGGGCAAACTGCTCAGCGCCGCATCGTTGAATGCTTGGGCTGCTTGCTCTGGAAGCAGGCAGGGAAATAGTAAAGAGCGAG
This sequence comes from Deinococcus sp. Leaf326, assembly GCF_001424185.1. Classification (NCBI taxonomy): domain Bacteria; kingdom Thermotogati; phylum Deinococcota; class Deinococci; order Deinococcales; family Deinococcaceae; genus Deinococcus; species Deinococcus sp. Leaf326. Next base: position 24,625 of record NZ_LMOM01000018.1, read on the forward strand.
TCTGCTGCCTACCAGGACTTCCAGCGCTGTAGCACCTCGTTCCGTTGGCCGACAGGTTCTCGACGAGCGAGGGCGTCTCCTGACATCGCCAGCAGCGAGTTGTGGGTCATTCATCAGTAGGGGAGGGGTAAGCCCAGTATGACGCGTCGTTGTCTCTGGCCACCATCAGCTCCGGCCTCCGACTGGAGCCAGAGGGTTTTCCTGGCCTAGGTCTCCTCAATCTGTAGCCGGTGGGTCCCCGGACGCGTCCGACCCACGACATCACCGGGATTGAGCATCTGACAATGCTCCAGCGACAAGCACCCGCACTGGATGCACTGCCCCAACTCACCACGCAATTTGAGCAGGGCCGCAATCCGCCGGTCCAGATCAGCCTGCCATCTCCCGGAAAGCACCGCCCAATCCGCGGCAGTCGGCACCCGACCTTCCGGCAGGGTCGCCAGAGCATTACGAATGTCCGCCAGGGGTACCCCGAACTGCTGCGCGGCTCGGATGACCGCTAAGCGCCTCAGCGTGTCCCGGGCATATCGCCGTTGGTTTCCAGACGTTCGCTGACTGCGGATCAAGCCATGTCGCTCGTAAAAGTGCAGTGCGGAGACCGAGAGTCCACTGCGGTGAGCCAGTTGGCTGGGTGTCCAAAGTGAGGGGCTTTCTGACATAGACGAGCCTCGCTCAGGGCTTGACCTCAACCTTTGTTGAGGTTCTACAGTCACCGTAACACATGGCGCCTCCCCTCTTCTCTCCCCTCGATCACCCCCTGGTCGTCCACCTCCACGCTGCACGTGCTCCCCCAGATGAACGGAGCTGTCGTCCAGTCCCGGCTCTTCCTCTTCTCCCCTCGGAGGCTGTAATGTCCATCCCTTCATTGACCCCATCAACCCGTATTCGTCTGGCACGACCCTCCCTGGATCTGGCTGCAGCGGCCCAGTTCTACGTGCAGGGACTGGGGCTCCAGGTGTTGTACCAATCGGCAGACCCCCATGAGGGCTTTGCCTTGCTCATGCTCGGTCTCCCAGGCGCGCTGTGGCATCTCGAACTGACGCAATCAGCCGCGCATCCACTGACCCCTACACCGACCCCAGACGATCTTCTCGTGTTCTATCTGGGGCACCTCATCCCAGACACCCTGATCGAGCAACTGGAACAGTGCGGTGGAGCCCGTGTTCCTGCGTTCAACCCGTATTGGGACGAGTGGGGCGTGACGATTCGAGATCCAGATGGGTATCTGGTGGTGCTGTGTCAGCGCACCTGGGAGACCTAGCGGTCAGCGGAGGCGAGGATGAGGCCGAGCACAAGCTTCTTGGACCTCAGCGGTCTGGGGTGGTTTCGATCTGCTCGATACGGTACAGCACGTCCTGCTTCAGGGTGACAGTGATGATGTCGCCGACGCGGCCACCCTGGAGTCTGGAGCCCACGGGACTGTCTGGACTGACCTGAACGATTCCTCCCAGCGCACCGGCGGCTTCGGCTGCAGTGACGAGCTGCAGGCGCTGCGTTCTGCCGGAGCCCAGATGGGCCAGGAGCACGACGTCGCCCAGCTGCACGACGTCGTGGGTTCCAGCAGGCGCCTCAAGGATCTGAGCGGTGGCGAGCAACTCCTGGAGTTCCTCGACGCGCTCTTCGAGCGTAGCGAGTTGCTGTTGGGCTTCGACGAGGTTGAGGCTCTCGGCCTCGTTCGACTCGAGCTGGTCGCGCACGTAACCCCGGGCTTCGTCGAGGCGGATCTGTTCGCGCCGCAGCGTCTGCTGGAGGCGCTCGAAGCCGCGGGCCGTCAGTTGGGAAGGGGCAGGCATGGGTGAGCTGGAAGATAGTGCGGCGAGAAGCGTCGCCTCTATTGGATCTGCCGACGGCCGCAGAAGGTTCGTACAACCGAACGACTATCCATCAGTCATGAGAGCGGGCCGTCAGGGGGAGGACCGCTCTTCGCATTCTTCCACGGCCCAGAGCATTGGGTACTTCTCGGCAACATAAGTTCCTGTAGTGCTCCGTTCCCAGGTCAGGACTTGACCGACCACCTCACCGACCGCCACACAGGCCGCGTGCCGCGTGTCGAACGGGCCGAGGGTGCGGGTGAGTTCACCGGTGGGAATGTGAGTAGCCGTCGCGTAGACCGGAGACATGTTCAGAGGGTAAAGGCTTGGCCTCTCGGAAAAGAAAAAAGGGGATTCACCCGCGGAGGGAACACGCCGGTCGCTGGACGGTGGGTGGTCCATCCAGGCGATTCGAGAACGGAGATGCTTCGAAGCAACATCGAAATCAGAACGTACATATACCTCAGGGTGCAATACATCGGGAAAATATGTATTCTTCCGTCATGAATACCAAGGCGCAATTACAGATGCTGATCCTGGCCGTGCTGGAGCGACAACCTGAGCACGGTTACGCTATCGCTCAAGCCATCAAGACCCGTAGCGAACACCTGCTGACCGCTCACGAAGGCTCGCTTTACCCCATGCTGCACCGCCTGGAAGCTGAAGCTCTGGTGACTAGTGAGGAGCGGGATCTCGGGGGTCGAGTCCGGCGGGAATACCGCCTCACAGAAAAGGGGGGACGCGCGCTCGCAGAGGCTAAAAAGGACTGGCAACGTCAAATTCAGGCGGTCCAGGCCGTCCTGGGAGGGGCTGGATGACCCTCGACTACTGGTTGGACATTGCCACGCAACGTCTGGCACGCCCCGCTCAGATCCGGGTCTGCCGCGAGTACCGCGATGCTTATCAGGACGCTGTGGATGCGGGTCAAACGGACATCCTGGCGATCTGGGGAGATCCTCACCACATCAATCACGAACTCCGCAAAGTGCATCTCACGACGAGCGATATTCGACTTATTCATCCTGGGTACGCCCGGACCTTTCAAGGCTGGCGCCAGGCCGTCCTCGAAGATGTCGGGATCGTTGGCTTCGCCTGGTTGGTCACCTTGTTCCGGCATGAGCCCCTTCAAGCCCAAGATTTCTGGTTGCTGCTCTGTGTCATTCTCCTCGCCACATTGAGGTGGGCGCTCGTCGTTCGCTTGAATCACCGGATTCAGTGGCGCGCCCTCGTGCAGGGTGTCCTCCAACCCGTGACCTTGATGTGTCTCTTTTTCTTCTGGATTCTAGGAAGAGCAGTCGTGAGCGCAGAATCTACACATGCGCTCATCTTAGAATTCAAATCTATCCTTCTTATGGGAGAAGATGGAAACTCGAATCCTCTTCCAGGGATTTTGCTTTTATCTCAGGAGTTGCATCTGCATAGGACGAAAAAAGCGCTCCCAGACGCGAGAGTCTGGGAGTGTCAACGTCACAGCCTCTCTGGGAGCGCGCCCGCATTCTGACAGACCGCCTCCTTGCCGTTCCTCCCACGGTGTACCAGCAACGCAGCCTCGGGGCAGCCCAGGCCCTGTTTCTCAATCCAGACGTCAAGACGGTTCTCCATCAAGCGGAGTCCGTCAGTGCCAGTGCCCTCAGTCGCTTCTTCAACGAATACGATTGGGACACCACCGCGTGCTGGACCTTGCTGGAGGATGCCCAGTGGGCCCTCCTCCTCCAAGCAGCCAGGCGGAAACATCGTCCCCGCTTGCGGCTGAGTGTCGATCTCACCAGCGTCCCGAAAACGGGACGCCAGTTGCCGTTCGTTCGCATCTACAACGAGGTCCACGGCATTCATCTCGTCATTCTTTTCGCGCACTACGGGACCCTGAAGTTTCCAGTCGGGTACCGGGTGTACCGCGGTAAAGGGACCCCCACACCCGTCACGCTGGCCCGTGACTTGCTGCGCACCGTGCCGGACCCCATTCGCACCCGGTTCCGGGTGCGCGTCCTCGCCGACAGTGGCTCCCTGGCAGCCGCCTTTCTGGACGAGATCCGGATGCTGGGTTTCGAATTCGTGGTGGGCGTACGGTCGACCCGGCGCACCGAGCATCCTGGCATCGTCACTGTCGCAGATTGCCCGCATGGCGGGTATATCGAGCTCCAGAATTGGCCGCACGACACCCTGACGCTCGGCCGCGTCCAGCGCGGCCAGCGCGGCCAGCGCGTGTTCCACGCCGTGGCCTCCGAGTTGATGGAGGGTGACGAGGTGGTCTCAGAGGGGGCAAAGCGTTGGCAGATCGAGTCGTTTTTCAAAGAGAGTAAACACCAGTTCGGGCTGAACCGCTTTGCCCTGCGGACCGCGCGAGGACTGGACCGGTGGCTGCTCCTGATCTTCGTGGCCTGGACCTTGACCCTACTGGACGCACAACCGGGCCAAACGCTGGCGAGCAGCGCACGTCGTGCGCTACTCGCTCTTCAGCCGAAGCTCTACCTTGGCCGCCTGCTACACCTCTTCACGAAAAACGCGAAATTTCTCGGCCAGCACGGTTATTCACTGTCCTATGCGAGGTGCAAGTTCTGAGTTTATCGTATGTTACCTATCGCATTATCCGCCTGATCCTTTCCTGGAAGGCTGGTCGCAAGGCACAGTCCCTCACGACCTAGAACGTGGCTCTATCCCAGTCCCTACACTTCAACGAAGAGGGCGACCAAATTGGTCGCCCTCACTCGTGTCGTCTATTTCTTCGTCGTGGTCCGCCGCGCCTTCGGTGCTGGTTTGGCCGCCTTGCGGGAGTTTCCTAACGTCTGCCCCTTCTCGAAACTCGCCTGCAACTTGCGGCGCGTCTCTTCCATCATGGCTGCGAAGTCGACCTCGCCCGCCTCCACCGCCTCCAGGCTGATTTTCGGTGCCCCTGTACGGCGGGTGGGCGTGCTCAGTGTTTCATTCACGCCGTCGAACCATTTCTTGTACGCTGGCGTGACATTCACGACCATATCCTTGACAGTTCGCGTGTACGTCTCATCCGCGCCACGCCGCCGATATTCCTTGGGGAGCTCGAAACGTTCGGGCAGATCTGCGGCTTCAACCGCTCCCTCTCGCACGGCGTCCCGGAACTGCTTGTAGAAGGCATCACTGCGCTGTGGATTGGTGAGATTCTCCATCTGTGCGCTCAGTTTTTCGTATGGCATCATCTCTTTATAGAGATGTATTTTGAAAATTGCAAGAGCTTTCAAAGTGCGCTTACCCTTAATCTCCGGATAGAATCGACAACCACCGAAGATGGAGTTTCCCGGTTAAGCCTCAATTTTCAGAGCGACCTGAAGAGTTATCCGCTGACGGGGTTAGATAACTAAGTTTCCTGAGCGTATGGAGACATCTAGGCGAGCAGTAAAATTACTCGGGCGATTATTAACCTGACTCCTTATTCTTTGACGGAGTGAATCTGAATTTATATGTATCAGAGGACTATTCAACGTAAACGCTTTTGGCATCATCTAGCGCTTCTCATGAAACTCCAAATGGATTCACATAGTATCCGCTTGTTCCAAAAATCAAAGTTTGATCGTTGTAGGGGGAACTTATGCGTCGGATCTGGATCGGATGTGCCCTTGGTATTGCGTTGGTCAGTTGTGGACAACAAATACCCAGCTCAGAGCTGCCCGCCTCGACTTCTGCACTCCAAGGCACCGTGGCCCAGCAGCTGGCGCAGTTGGCCCAAAGGCCAGAACTACAAGATGCCGACAGTCAGGAGATCCTACGTCAACATCCCAATGATGTTCTCTTGCTCCAAGGTCTGAAAGAAGCTTATGGCCTTCCAAACGAAGGTCTGGAAGCGGCCGCTCTGGCCACCCAGGTGGGCGCAGATGGTCTCTCTGCTCAGGCCTCTGGAAAGGCCGGCTATGCTCAGAGTGTCGCTTGGGGAAGTGTGAGCAACTACAACGCGGAGCGGCGCTCCCCGAATTATTCCGGTCTGGATTGGAACTACGACGGCTGTAGCGCACCCAAGGGTCTTGGATTGGGGTACAGCAGCTTCTTCAAAGCGTCTTGCAATGTCCATGATTTTGGGTACAGGAATCTGCCAGACCTGACGTCCATTCCGACGTGGCCCTATAACAAAGGGAGGACCGATGTGGCCTTCCTGAACAATATGCGGGTCCAATGCGGCGCCAAGGGAGCTTGGGAACGTCCAGGATGCTACGCGGCAGCAACAGCGTATTACACGGTCGTCGACGAGTTTGGCTGGGCCAAGTGGCACCGCTGAGCGCGGAGACGATGCCGTAGCGCTCCTCGGAGCCTGGTCAGAGATTGCCCCGCACCAGTCAACCCTGGTGCGGGGCAATCTTTCTGGTATGACGTCACTTCTGCCGTCCAAGGCGTTGCCCTGACGAGAAAGCCCATCCTGCTCAGGCATCTGCAGCGGCGGTGTGGGGATCCCTTGGCTTAGGCGACCACGCGGCCACGCAGATATGGCGCCAGGAGGAGTCGTAGCTCCGACGGCCCATAGGCCGACTCAGCCCGCAAGCGGAGGAGAGGCAGTCCTGCTGACTGAAAGACCACGTCTTTGACTGCGTCGCGGTACTGCTGCTCCGCCTGATCATGGCTTGCTCCGTCCAGTTCGAGAGCGAGCCATGGACGGAAGTCGCTTGTCCGTACGATCAGGAAATCGACGTGCTTGTCCCGTAGCCGTGCATAAGTCGCCCGCTGCTGCGCCCCTGGCTTGATCAGAAAGAGATCGTTCAGGCGTACGTTTGGGAAGACCCGGTACTCGGGCGGAAGGGCAGCCTCAAGAGCCTGAAAGAAGGCGGATTCGCTTCGGCTGAAAAACCACTGTTTGGTCTTGACGGGCAGGACACTCGGAATGTCGCTGTAATCGGTGGGCCGTCTGGGCGCTGGGACCACCGGGGCTGGAGCAAGGGGCTGAGCCGTTTTCGGAGTTGACCTTGGCTTCGGTGCGGACACATCAGTGCGCGCAGAAGTGGGACGGGAAGGAGGCCGATACCCTACGGCGGGCAGACTCGCCCGATCTTTCTGGGTTCGGCGCTTCCCTATAGAGAAAGCGATCGCAGCGATGAGGGAGGGAACACCGAGGAAAAAGAACAGGCCGAGCAGAGTCTCCACCGCTTCAGGGTGTCAGGGTAGACCTGACATGCCTCTTGCGGGGCAGAAAAGTACAGTTTTCAGGCCCGCAAGAGGCGGGCCATGAAAACTCAGGGAGTTCAAGCAGATTCTTGGATGGAGTGCTCTGGCCTGGGAGAGAGCGGCCAGAACGAGCTCAGCGGCAACTTCTGCTGAGGAGTGAAGGCTTTCGACGCTGCCGCCTGCCGGGACCGCACCGTCACCTGTCCGGCGGCGACTTCAGCGACCAGGTCGAAGTGAGGAGAAAACTCTGCTGAGTCGTGCATGATGGCCAGGACGGTTTTGCCCTCGGTATGACTGAGGATCAACTCGAACGCCAGGCGCTGCGTGCGGTCGTCCAAGTTGGCTAGAGGCTCGTCAAACACATAGATCTCTGCAGATTTGAGGAGCGTCATCATCAGGGCAAACTTCTTCCGCTGACCGAGGGAGAGTTCATCGTACCGGGAGTCCAGCAGGGGCGTCAGGGTGAGCTGTTCTGCCAGAGCCTGCACACGAGCAGTATCAAAATGGGTGGTCAGCTCACGCAGGGGCAGCGAAGGGAACTTGACCGGTTCGACCAGGCCGCTGATCTCTCCGGCACGGTGGACTGAGCCCTTCTGAAGAGGTAAGAGTGAGAGGGCGGTCAGAGCGAGAGTGCTTTTCCCAGCGCCGTTGGCTCCTCGTACCAGCATCCGGTGGCCCTGAGGCACGTCGATATTCACTCCAGTCAGTGTCGCTGTCTCGCCTTGGCCAAAAGAAGCGTCTCGCCAGACCAAGGCGCTGTTGCCTGAAGGCGCTGAGGCGGCGGCAACCTTGGTGTCTTGCTGCGCGAGCATGTCGGCCAGCCGCCAGATATTGGAGCGCAGGACCTGAATGTGGGGGGTGAGGTCGATCAGGCTTTGGACGGCGCCTACGGCCATCCAGTAGGCCCCCATGTAGGCCATGAGGCCGCCCAGCGTGAGCGAGGTCGTCATGACGGCGTAGCCCCCCAGTACCAGAACAAGTAGCTCGGCAATGCTGAGCGTGATGCGGCTGAGGGTGGCGTACTTGCTGGACCGGTAGCCGAGGGTGTAAACGGCGTCCAGGCGGTGGTCGACCGAACGCATGAGTTGGTGTAGAGCCAGTCCCTCAAGGTTGAACATCCGGACGGTCCGGTACGCGCCGATGGCAGCGGCATGCACCTCCTGCTGAGCGGCCGTACTTTCCTGCACGCCGTGGGCATCCTGATGAAGCTGGGCCGAAAAATGCCGGGCCAGGAGAAGGAGCGCTGGTGTGATGATCAGAAGAACCGTCGTGAGCTGCCAGGACAGAAGAAGCACCGTGATCATCGCCGTGACCAGAATCAGGACGGCGCGGAGCAGCTGAATTCCTGAAGTCACCACCGGGGATACGGTCTGCTCGACCTCATTCATCGTTCGCGCCACGAAGTAGCCGTCATTGTGCTGCGCCACCACCTCAGGGGGGAGGTGAAAGTAGCCGCTGACCATCCGCTTGGTCAGATCGGCACTCATCCGGTTAGTCAGGCGCTGCTGATATTGCCCGCTCTGAAAGTCCCACCACCGGAGTAGGCCGAACACCACCAGAGCAGTTACTGCGATGGCGATCAACCAGTCCAGGCGCTTCTGGGTTACTGCCACATCGAAGATCAGGCGCGTGGCGAGGGGATTGAGCGCCGTCATGAGGACGGCGATCGTCCCAGCCCAGGCCAGGGCGAGCAGGTAGGTCCGAGTTCGCGATCCGACGATTAGCTGCCAGTCTTGCGTCCAGGTCCGTTTCATCACTGCACTCCCTCTGCGCGCAGAAGCGCTGCATCTGGAAACAGCGGATTGCAGGTCCCCTGCGCGAGCCGATGAAGGAACATCGCGATCCCGCTACTGCCACTGCCCAAGTCCGTACTGATGCGGTGCAAGTAGTCGCCGGGGAAGGCTGTTCCCTGGGGTTTGTCCACGCTGAAGCGCAGAACGCCCTTCGCCGTGCCGTGAGCCTGCTTCAGATAGGTCGGATCACCGAGGAACTGCTCGGCGTCGATCAGGAACATGCCCAGCCCAGCAAGTCCCATGAACAGACTGGGGAAGACGCTGTACTGCGGAGTCGTGGCCTGCCGGATTCTTTCGGTCAGTTCCCGGTAGGCCGGATTCTTCGTCACGTGGTAGTACCGCACCAGGACGCTGCCTACGCCCGCGCTTCCGGTCATCCAGTAGGGATAGAGGATCTTCCCATCCGGTCGATCCGGGAAGCCGAGTGCGCCGCCGTCCAAGGCGCGGCCGTGGGCCAGATCTTCAGCCAGAGCCGCTTCCCCGAGGCGCAGGTATCGGGCCTCTCCGGTGACAGCATGCAAGTAGAGAAGGAAGAGGGCGACGCCGCTCTGTCCATACCCAAGGCCCACTTCCTGGGATCCAAAATCCGGCCAGGTGACCCGGTCGCCGGCCCACTGCGCAGTGGTGTCCAGCAGATCACCAATGTGCCGGGCTTCCTGGAGGTAGGCAGCGTCCCCCCACTGCAGGAACAGAGTCAGGCTGGCGAGTCCAAAGCCGCTGACTCCCCCATGGAGATGCACCCGGGCATAGAGATGATCGTGACGTCTAGCGAGTTGATAGGCCCGTTCGGCACTCTTACGATCACCGATCTGGGCAAATCCGACGGCCATCCCTGCAAGCCCGCCGAAAAGCCCAGGAGCTGTGCCCGCGCCTACTGGTTGCTCGCGGATCCACTGGCGTACGGCCTGAGGAATCCGTCCCTGAACGTTCTGAAGAGTCAGGGCGACTCCAAGTGCGCCGTAATCCAGACCGAGGCTATGCGTCTGCTGGGGCGAAGAGGGAAACAGCCTGTCCTGCCGCCCGAAATCAGCGCTCGCCACAGCATATTTCAGGGCGCCGCGCACAGTACGGCGCAGCTTGTCTTGTGACAAGGCCCGTGGAGCGCTCAGGATGCCGGGGAGACCCAGAGGAGAGTTGTCTTCATCCAGGAGAGTCGTCAGTTCGTTCAGATCGAGCGAGTCTTCGGCGGCCAAGAGGCGGTTGACGACCTCACCGAACACAGGAGGCAGACCGAAGTCGTCAGCGAAGTTGTCCAGGAAAGCGGATAGGGCGTCCGCTTTGACGTTCGTCAGCACGGCGACGGGCAATAGCAGGCTGAAGAGCAGGGCGCCCAAGGCGTAGTGGTCATCTGCCAGCGTGGTGTGCTGCCGGGTCGTCCGCCCAGGCCGCGCAAATCCCGGCGTGAACATATTGACCGCGGCATCGACGTTGGGCCGACTGGCGCCCTCGAAATCGATGAGTCTTGCACTCACGCACTGACTGTCTTCGACGGACACAAGCACGTTGTTCAGGGAAAGATCTCCGAAGACGACACCCTGCGCATGGAGGATACGGACAGTGTGCAGAATTGCTGCCGCTACAGACCTTAGAAGTTTCCACCAAGCCTGTAATTCTTCCTCCGTATGGGAAGTGCGAATCACAGGGCTGTACTTGCCCGTAAAGGCGTGGAGGGATTCTCCAGGCACAAACTCTTGTACGAGGAACAGGTGTTCCCACTCTGTGAAGGTTTCAATGGGCTCGGGAGCGATACCTAAGCCGCGGAGATGAGTGAGGAGCTGAAACTCCTTCTTCAGCTGCTCTATAGCATCCTGACCGGAGGCGCTGGTATCGACATGTGGCCGGGCTTCTTTGACGACTACGGTCTTTCCCGTCTGATGGTCGACTGCTTTGTAGACCCCTCCAGAATTCGAGTAGCTCAGGACCGTGAGGACTTCATAACGGCCATTCAGCCGTTCACTCGCACCTTCTTCCGATTCTTCTGTCTGGAATGGATCTTGTAACCAGTCCGGAACCTGGAAGTAGGGCGTCCGGTCGTCCGGCTCGAGCTGTAGGTCGGGGCGCATCAGGTAGGACGTCAGCAGGCCATCTGCGTCACGCCGAGTGATAGGCGTGAAACCGCCATACCGGTAATACAGGACGGAGCAGTCCCGAAAACGGCGATCCGAGAGGACGTAGGGTCCTTCAAAGCCCTGGAGGCAGGTGTACAGCTCTTCCAACAGCAGGCGCGCCTGCTGCTCATCCTGGGGGTAGATGGTCATGAACTTCCCGCTCGAACCGCGGGCACAGCCCTTGCCGAGGAGAAGAGAGAGGACAAAGGGATCACTGGCAAATTTGAAGGGTACGCGGGCGGCGCAGCAGATCTCCGCCACCTTGCTCAGGATGGACGGCGCGTTTTTCTGTGTAGCGGAGACGTGGATTTTCCAGCCCTGCATGGGGACCTCTCCACCTAGAGGCTGCACGTGGGTCCAGAACGCTTCCCGCAGAATTCGGCTCGTCAGAGGGATTTGCGCCTCGATAATTTTGAAGAAGGCGTCGCCGGGCTGATACCGCTCGAAGGGTTCGTAGAAGTCCGAACGCAGGTGAAGATGCTTGACGACCTGCTGCATGTTGAAACGGGGTGGAACGAGGTTTGCTCCGCTGGTCATAAAAACCTCCTGATGCCATTTAGAGTTCTTGTGTTGTGGGAAGAAAAAGGGGCGCTTTGGCGCCCCTGGGTTGTGTCATCGCTCGGCGTCGACCGTCGTCCGAATTGGGACGTAGGTATGGACGTAAGTAAGTGCAGTCGGCTGATTGCTTTTGAACGCGGGTACTGAGTCAATCCAGCTGGACATGGCTTCCACAGTGGTTGCTGATGGTGCTCCAGTCGGCGGGAGCGGGATTGGAAGCCTGCAGGGTCTGGAGCTGAAGAACTCGTTTCATGGGTCACGTCCTTGAAAAATAGAGGGCTGAGCTGCTGCTGAAGAAGTTGCGTCTCAGGACAGCTGAACGCTGCTGCAGTAGTTGCTGACGGTGCTCCAGTCGGCGGGAGTGGGGTTGGAAGCCTGCAGGGTCTGGAGCTGGAGAACTCGGTTCATGGGTCACATCCTTGAAGAGGAGAAGGCGGAGGGAGTGGAGTGCTTTCCGGTCTGGCTCAGGCCAGCTGGTGGCTACCGCAGTGGTTGCTGACGGTGCTCCAGTCGGCGGGAGCGGGGTTGGAGGCCTGCAGGGTCTGGAGCTGAAGAACTCGGTTCATGGGTCACATCCTTGGAGAAGAGAAGGCGGAGGGACTGGGGTGAGAGTTGAATCAGGCCAGCTGGTGGCTACCGCAGTGGTTGCTGACGGTGCTCCATTCAGCGGGAGCGGGGTTGGAAGCCTGCAGGGTCTGGAGCTGGAGAACTCGGTTCATGGGTCACATCCTTGAAGAGGAGAGGGCGGAGGGGGGAGCCTGACGGTCTGGCTCAAGCCAGCTGGTGGCTACCGCAGTGATTGCTGACGGTGCTCCAGTCGGCGGGAGCGGGGTTGGAAGCCTGCAGGGTCTGGAGCTGGAGAACTCGGTTCATGGGTCACATCCTTGAAGAGGAGAAGGCGGAGGGANTTGCTGACGGTGCTCCAGTCGGCGGGAGCGGGGTTAGAGGCCTGCAGGGTCTGGAGCTGGAGAACTCGGTTCATGGGTCACGTCCTTGAAGAGGAGAGGGCGGAGGGGGGAGCCTGACGGTCTGGCTCAAGCCAGCTGGTGGCTACCGCAGTGATTGCTGACGGTGCTCCAGTCGGCGGGAGCGGGGTTAGAGGCCTGCAGGGTCTGGAGCTGGAGAACTCGGTTCATGGGTCACGTCCTTGAAGAGGAGAGGGCGGAGGGGGGAGCCTAACGGTCTGGTTCAGGCCAGCTGGTGGCTACCGCAGTGGTTGCTGACGGTACTCCATTCAGCGGGAGCGGGGTTGGAAGCCTGCAGGGTCTGGAGCTGGAGAACTCGGTTCATGGGTCACATCCTTGGAGAAGAGAAGTCGGAGGGACTGGGGTGCCTTAGGACAGCTGGACGCTGCTGCAGTGGTTACTGACCGTGCTCCATTCGGCCGGAGCGGGCGCCGAAGCCTGAAGAGTTTGCAGTTGAAGAACTCGTTTCATAGGTCACCTCCTTAGGGCTGGGGGAGCGCTTTGAACACTTGAACGGTGCTCTCGTTGCTGCTCTTGAGAACAGTTGTATCGGCCCCCCTGGGAACGATCTGGGACCACTTCCCTGGGAACTGGGAATCTGGAATGACAGATCCTGGGACTGGGCTCAGCGAAGGTCTGGGTAGAACCCGGTAGATTCAGGCCATGTCCCAAGTCAGTTTTCGTGGCATCGCGCGGACGACGGTGCCCCGGGCCCTGGCGTCAGAGGTCATCCGTATGGAGGCCCTGGCGCAGCTTTCCGTGCCTGACCGTCCAAGCGTCGTGTTGTTGGCTCCCAGTGGCTACGGAAAGACCACCCTCCTCGCCCAATACGCCCGGAACACCACCCGTACGGTGATATGGCTCTCGCTCGGTCCTGGCGATGAGGAAGCAGGGACGTTCAAGAAGAACCTTCACCGCGCATTACAGGGTGTTCTTGACGGGATGGAGGAAGATCCCACCAGCTCCTTGATGGATTTTCTCGACTGGAGTGCGGAACGACTTTCTCAGGAGGAAAGAAGCGTCGATATCGTGCTCGACCGCGTCGAGCATGTAGCGCGGACGCACGGAACAGCGTTAGCAACCTTGATCGGCCTGTTGCCAGAGGGTCACCGATTGCTGATGGCAGGTCTTGATCTGCAGGGGTTTCCCCTGGCGCGCCTCACTGCGTCTGGCCAGATTGATGTCCTCAGCACAGAACAGCTGCGGTTTACCGCTCAAGAGGCCGGACAGCTGCTGACCGCGCGGGAAAGTTCGCTGGACATAGACCAGCTCATGGCTACCAGCGAGGGCTGGCCAGTGAGCATCTCACTCAGTCTGATGGATTCGGCAGCCCAGGTGGATGTCAACCAACTGCTTCAGGACGCTCTTGAACAGCTGCCTGAGGAACTACAGGCTGTTTTGCCCGAATTGGCACTATTCGACGAGTGGGGAGATGAGCTTGGCGAACTGCTGGAATCCCCACTGCCAGCAGCCTGGCTGAGTACCCTCCGGCGGGCAGGGCTACCGTTGACCCCTCTGGGGCGCGGCTTGTACCGGCCCCATATGCTGTTACTCAAACTCCTGGAAAAACAGCTTCAGCGGACACCGGAGAAGAGTCGCCGCATTCATCTTCTCCGGGCTAGTCTCGCCGTGCAGGAGCAGGACCTGTCAACGGCGATCCGGCATGCCCGTCAGGCCCATCAGGCCGATTTGATGGAGCTGTACGCCCAAGAATTGTTCCCGACACTTCACAGACAGCGGGAGTTCAAGCTCCTTGAGGAACTTTCGGCTCTGCATCCTGGTCCTGCTCCGGCATGGTGGGAGGAATTCCAGGCAATTGCCCGTATAGAGATCGGTGAAGGTGATAAGGGGCTGGCTCAACTTGAGGGGATGAAGCAGCAGCAGAAGCTCACGGGACTGGGATTTGCCGCGCTGGCCCTGCAGGCAGCTCGCCAGGGCGATTTCGAAGGACAGTTGTCATCTGCTCAGCAGGGCCTGGCACTGGCTGCCGGTACCAGCCAGACCACATTGTCGATGCAGCTGGCGTCTGCGCTGATTTCGTTGGAACGTTTCCGCGATGGGGAACAGGTTACGGAGAAACTGATTTCGGATGCTCAGGCACAGCGCAATCAGTTGGCTGAAGCGGATGCCCTGAACATGCATCAGTACACGCTCCTGATGCAGCGCCGCTGGCCTGAGCGGGAGGCCGTCTTGCAGCGGGCCAGGACTGTTCTTCTGGCTCATGGTCAGCAGAGAAAGGCCTTGCAAATGGAGGCTGAGCTGAGTGAAGTACTGCTCCGGCAGGGGCGACACGAAGAGGCGGCTCTACTGATCTCAGAGTGCATCGAGCTGGCCCTTCGCACGCAACCCATTCATCTTCCAACCCTTTACCAGACGCTCGCGCGGTACAAGATGATTCGTGGGGATTGGGAGGGCGCTGCGCAGTCACTCCTCAATGCAGAAGACACCATTCACCGGCTGAAGCTTCCTGTCGTCCTGCCCTTCCTGCACGCCAACATGTTTGACCTGTACTCCGCGATAGGCGAGAAACCGCGGGCACAGCGAGCCTACGAGCAATTGGTCGAGCATACCCAGCGGCCCATCTTCAAGAGATATCTCCTCCCCCTATTCACCGGTATTCATGCCTTGGATGCGGGAGACCTGACGGCTGCGGAAACCCACTTGAGGGTTGCGGCTCAGGAGAGCGTGGAGCAGACCCATGCGCTCCGAGCACAACTGCTTCTCCTGGCTATCCAGCAGAGCAGGGGAACTCTTCTTGCCAAGGAGATCGAGGAAAGCCGCCAGGCCCTTGAGGGCCTCGACATCACCAGCGTCATCTATGCCGATCAGCGCCATTTGATGCCCCTGCGGCAATTTCTCACCAAGCAGGCCGCCAACCATCCTTTAGTGACGGGAGAGGTTCGTCAGGACGGACCTAAACAGGAAGAACTGCTGCGTGTGGAGGTAGGCCGGAAAATAGAGGCCTGGGTTGGTGACAGGGCGGTCAAGTTGCCTCTGGCGAAGTCTGGCGAACTTCTGTTCTGGCTGTTGTGGCGTAAGCAGGGAACCCTGCATGACATTCTCAATGACTTGTGGGATGGTTCGCGCGATCCGAAGCATCACGAGTATTTCCGTGTGGTCGTTCGGCGACTCAGGCAGATGCTCAAAGAGGCGCTGGACTTCGCTGGCGATCCCATTCCTTATTCCCAGGGGACCTATTCCTTACAGCCTGAGCTACGGATCGTCCTCAATTTGCAGGCGGCTCTTGGCACAGCGCAGCAAGGAGAATATGAAGCACTCTTGAGCCTACCTATCGAAGGTCTGGCCGGTGATCTTACGGCCGAGTGGGTGGACGGTGTGCGGGAGACGATTCGTCGGGATCAGCTCTACGCCCTGGGTGAAATTGAGAGTCGTCTGGTGAAGACACAGCCGGCTCAGGCGGTCGCTCTGCTCAAGCTTGCTGTCCGGGCCCAGCCGGCGGAGGGAGAGACGCACCTGGCTCTGATTCGTACATTGCTGAGCGCTCAGCCGTCGGAGGCGAGCAGCGCGTTCCAGGTGTACCGGGGCATGTTGGAGAAGGAATACGGTGAATCGCCTTCGGTAGAGACGCTGCGGCAACTCAGGGATCTGGGACTCAATACGGGGTAGAGGGAGACATTCCCAGTTGATTCCCACCCCTGGGTCTAAGCTTCAGCCATACCAACCAAGGAGCGAACACCATGAACAAACTGAACATCCCGATGCTGATCTGTACCCTCTTCGTGGCCACTACGCTGAGCGCTCCTGCGCAGGCTCAGGATGTTCAAGTTCAGGCTACAGTGACTGCTCCCACGGTCCCCCCGATTCCGTCGTGGCCGCCTATTGGTTGGCCGGACGGAGGTAGTGAATGGAAACAACTCAACGACTAAAACAACTTCAATCGGTTTGCGTGGTTGTGCGGGAGAGTATCTGCACAGCCCATCAATCACAGTTTTTGACCTTCGATCAGCTCCTGCACTCGCTGAGCACCTCCAGAACCGGACCCGAAGCGGTCGTTGTGATTGATTCTCTAAATGAGATGTTTGATCAGTATGGTGGAGACGAGTATATTGTGGCGCGCGCTTACCTAAATCAGCTCCGAAATGATTTCGGTGAAGATGAATAAGTGTCTGTCATCCATATTTATATAGTTCGCTCAGGATTTATATACTACACCAATTCCTTAATAATAAGATAGTCGAATGAGACCTTTAGGGTCCTAGACTGCACGAACAGGACTACCAAGTGAATGCTGTGAGCCTCGTTATAGCTATGGAGGAGCGTTCGTAGGTAGCCCTTTTCGGGAAGCCGCTAGGACTGGCACTCCCAGACCTCCGAGGGTTTGGGAGTGCTTTTTGTCCTCTATAGCTGCGATTCCTGGGCAGAAGATTCCTCTCCAGGCTGTCAGGGCTCTGTAGAAACCCACACCATAAGGTGGAGCACATGCAGCACGAAGGAACTTATCTGGAGCCCTTTCGGGACATCGACTCCCAGGAGGCCTACCTCAGTCTTCTCAATGCCATGCCCGTCATGCTCTGGACCGCTGATGCTGAGGGTCAGTGGCAACACGTCAACACTCGCTGGGCGGAGTACACCGGAATGGTCGGCGAAGCGCGCGGCTTCGGCTTCGAGGAAGCTCTCCATCCAGATGACGTTGCGCCCACGCTGCGGCGGTGGCATCAGTCCATCGACAGTGGGGAGCCCTATGAGATCGAATACCGATTACGAGACCGCAGCGGCAACTACCGCTGCTTTCTGATTCGTGGCGTGCGGGTAATGAGCGATTTGGGAGAAGGCGTGGCCTGGGTGGGCACCTGTACCGACATCGAGCCCCAAAAGCGTGCGGAGCAGGAAGCGCGACTGGCCCAGGAAGCGGCCGTGGCCGCCTTGGGCATTGTCCTTGAGGCGCGCGATCGTGAAACCCATGGCCACACGGCCCGGGTTGCTCTTCAAGCCGTTCGGGTGGGTGAGCATCTTCAACTGACGCCGGAGCAGTTGCAGGAGCTTCGTTTGGGGGCGAGCCTCCATGATTTGGGAAAGATCACCATCCCTGACAGCATCCTCCTGAAGCCTGGACCACTGACCCTCGAAGAGCGTCAGGAGATGGAAGGACATGCCCTGGAGGGCGAGCAGCTGGTGAGGAAGCTGGGCTTCATTCCGCCGAGCGTCCTGCAACTGGTTCGCCACCATCACGAGCGATGGGACGGCCAAGGGTACCCGGACCATCTTCAGGGTGAAGACATCCCGCTGTTGGCGAGAATATTTTCCGTGATCGATGTGTCGGACGCGCTCCTCAATGAACGGCCTTACAAAAGGGCGTGGACGGTGGCAGAAACAGTCGCGGAGTTGCGAGCCCAAGCAGGTCATCAGCTGGATCCCCAGATTGCTCTCCTGTTCGCGGGGATCCTCCAGGAGCAATCCGAGGAAGATTCAGACCTGAATCATTGATGCTGAGGACTGAGAGTAATGAGCACGCTGGTCGCTGGAAAGGAGGTATTCGTCTAGGGGATTCGAGAGGCTACTTCTTCCAAGCTTTCTTGGGCCTGATCCAAATCGTGCGATACCGTAACAGAAGCGCACGCTAATCGCCGAGCGCGAGGTGTCCGTCTGGGCAATTTGTGAGGACACCCTCCTTCTGGTCGCTCTCCTCTCCAAGCCTCTGCGCTATGACCGATCGCTGAGAGACCAGGGGCTTCTCTTCCCCCTGCAAATGAAGCGACAGCCTTCTCTAAAACAATCTTGCCTCGACTCGGCGTAGGCCAAGTGCGTTCGGTCCACGCCAAGACGCTCTCTGGCCTGCGGCTCCGTGTTGTCTTCACGGTACTCGCTCATAACTTCATCAGGACCTAAATGACGTTCGAAAGGCAAAGATGTTCTGCCTTTCATCTAACATGTCCACTTCGTCGCCCCAGTACCTTACGTGACAACCCTATGATCACCGAGAACCCTTCCCAACCCGATCTGCTCTTCCGTGAGGGCGGCGAGCTGGGTACGCTGATGCGCCAGTTCGACTGGACCTCCACGCCCCTTGGGCCGCCGGACACCTGGCCGGCCCCACTGCGCACCGCTGTCCACATCATGCTCGCGTCCAAGCAACCCATGTACCTCGCGTGGACCTCCGACCTCATCGCGCTGTACAACGATCCCTACCGCACCATTCTCGGTCCCGACAAGCATCCGGCCGCCCTGGGGGCCCGCACTGCCGACATCTTTGGCCAGGACGGTTACCCAGGTCTAAAGCCCGTGTTCGACGCAGCGCTCCGCGGAGAAAGTGCGGTGTTCGATAACCTGCTCGTGCCTCTGGTGCGCCATGGATACTTGGAGGAGTGCTACTTCGACGTGAGCTACACGCCGGTCTACGTCGAGCAGCACGTCGGCGGCGTATTTTCCTCTGTCTCCGAGACCACCGAGCGGGTGATCCTGGCACGCCGTACCCAGACCCTCGCGGTCCTCACCGCTGCCCTGCTCGGTGCGAATGACTCTGGGCGGATCGTGCAGGCGACCCTGAGTATGGCCGAGGACAATCCCACGGATCTGCCGTGTCTCCTGCTGTACGTGCCCACCGCCAGCGGCGAACTACATCTCGGTGGCGTGGCTGGACTGAGCGATGACCAGACGGCGCGCTGGCACCAGCTACCCCACGACTGGCTGGAAGCGCCCGTCATCCCGGTGCAGCCCTTTGCCGCCGGGCCATGGCCGGAACCCGTGACGCAGCTGGCCGTGCTGCCGCTCACCCTCCCTGGGGAGACCAGCCCCCTGGGGGTCCTTATGGTGGGACTCAATCCGCGCAAGCACCTGGACGATGCGTACCAAGACTTTCTCCAGCTGGTCCGAGGGCAGCTCACTTCCGCCCTGCACGCCGCCCGGCTGACCGAGGAACTGCATCAACGCAATGGCGAGCTCAACGCGCGCAACCACGCCCTGTCCGCCTTCGAGGAGTGGACACGCGACCTGACCTTTGTCCTTGATCCTGATGTCCTGATCAACCGAGCCCAGATGCTGATTCGCACCCTGATTCCTGTGGACGCCGCCGTGTACTACGAACGGCAGGGTGAACTCTGGTTCGTGAAGCGGATGCTGGGAGAGTACGGCAATGAAGAACTCTGGCGTGCTCACCAGAAGGGCCTGCCACATGCGAGCACCGGGAATCTCCGCACGCCCTTCGAGACGGGTGAGCCGTACTACCAGGACGAGTACGACGAGCACACCGACCATCTGGCGCCTTACATGACGCACGTGACTGCCACAGTGATGGTGCCGCTCAAGACCACCCGGGGCGTGCGGGGCATCTTCGGGCTGGCGGTGTTCGGACGCTCAGGTTGGACCGCGGCGGACCGCACGATCATTGAGACGGTGGGACGCAGTTTGAGCCTGGCGCTCGACCGTGCGGAACAGGTCGCGGAACTGGCGCGGGAGCGCGAACGGCTCGCCGAGCGGACTGCGGCGCTGGCGAATGCCAACGAGGAACTCGAGGCCTTTGCCTACAGTGTCTCGCACGATCTGCGCGCGCCTGTCCGGCACATCCAAGGCTTCAATGGCCTGCTGCGCAGATCCCTTGGGACGGGGCTTGATGCCCAAGCGACCCGCTACCTCCAGGTGGTCGATCAGTCGGCGTCCCGCATGAACACCCTGATCGATGCGATGCTCGACCTGTCACGCGTTTCCCGCCAGGCGTTGCGGGCGGGCATGGTCGACCTTGGGGCATTGGTGGCTTCGGTCCGCGAGGAACTGGAAGTGGACGTGCTGGAGCGGCACGTCACGTGGCAGGTGCTCCCACTGCCGCTGGTCACGGGAGACCACGACCTGTTGAGGCAGGTGGTGCTGAATCTGCTGTCCAACGCCCTCAAGTACACGCGGGGCAGAGAGAACACGGTCATTGAGGTGTGGGCTGAGGAACGGCCACACGAGTGGACGGTATTCGTGCGTGACAATGGCGTGGGCTTCGATCCGAGGTATCAGGACAAGCTGTTCGGGGTCTTCCAGAGACTGCACCGTGCGGAGGAGTTCGAGGGCACGGGGGTGGGTCTCGCGAACGTGCGCCGGATCATCACCCGGCACGGGGGGACGGTATCGGCGCAGGGTGTCCCGGACAAAGGAGCGACCTTCGGGTTTACATTGCCCAACGTGCGGTAAATCTGGCGCTGGGGCGTAGCGCCCGTGAGCTGCGCTGGCCTGCGCATGATACTGGCAATGCAGTTACTAATCGTCGCACCGACCAGCGAACGGCTACCATCCGAATCCAGCAACAGATACAGGGACAGGCCTAACCGGACTGCTCGCTGTACGCCCCGGCTCGGGCCGAGTTATGTGGATGCCTGGGCTGGAGCTGACCGGCCGCAACTTGAGTAAGGCTGGTAACTGGATCGACGATGACTCCTACAGTGCTGCTCCCTTGACCCTGACGCTAACGTCAGGGTTTAGCTTGGGGACATGCGAATCGGTGAACTCGCCACCCATACCGGCAGCAGTGTCCGTGCCCTGCGACATTACGAGCACGCGGGCGTGCTCAGCAGTGTCCGGCAAGATAACGGCTACCGCTGGTTCACGCCGGAGGACATCGCGCGCGTCCGTCTGATTCGCATGTTCGTGTCCGTCGGCTTCACGCTCGACGAGATCCGCCGCTTCGCCCCGTGCTGGCAGGAGGGACGCGGTCCGGAAGATCCCGTCGATGCCGAGGTCGCCCCCGAGTTCTACCGCCGCAAGCTCGCAGACATCGACGCGCAACTGCGTGACCTGCAGATCATCCGTGCCCGCCTGACCGCGCAGCTGGGCGAGCTGACTCTCGCCGGCTCCACCTGCGCCTCCCATCCCAAAGGACTCCCATGAATCTGACCCTGATCCGGAACGCCACCCTTCGCCTGATCTATGCCGGGCAGACGGTCCTAATTGACCCGATGCTCGGTGACCTTCACAACATGCGGACATTCGCAGGTATCTCCCCGAACCCCACCGTGCCGCTGCCCGTCCCGGCGGCTGAGGTGCTAGCCGGCGTGACCCTGCTCATCGTGTCGCACCTCCACCCGGATCACCTCGACCCGGCCGCCGTCGCAGCTCTCCCGAAGGACGTGCCGGTGCTGTGCCAGCCGGGCGACGAAGATATCCTGCGTGGCCACGGATTCCAGGACGTCACGCCACTCCAGGAGGCGGTCAGAGTATCTGAACTGACCTTCACCCGTACCACCGGGGAGCACGGGAGTGGTGAGATCCTTGAACAGATGGGGCATGTGATGGGGTTCGTCCTGCGTGCCCCGGGTGAACCCAGCGTGTACTGGGCTGGAGATACCGTTGTGATTCCTGCCGTGCGTGAGACGATCGCCCGAGAGCAGCCGGACGTCATCGTCACCCACTCGGGGGGTGCGACGTTGGGCGGCACTCTGCTGATCATGGACGCCGCGCAGACCGTGGAGGTGCTGCGCGCCGGGTCGGACGCGACGGTCGTGGCCGTGCACCTCGAGAGCCTCGATCACTGCTTCACGACCCGGAGCGATCTCCGGCACGCGGCGCAGGACGCGGGATTGGCCGCGCGCCTGCGGGTCCCGGAGGACGGCGAGACCCTGACGCTCGCGTGAAGCCAGGACCGTGGGATTCGGAAGCCAGCGTTGCCTGGGTCCCGCTGTCCGCAGGCATTCAAGTCATGGCGCGGCTCAGGCTCCATCAACGGGGCACAGACCGACGTGCCTGATCGCCTCGTGCGCTACGGGAAGATCATCGGCACGTTGCACGATCAGGCTGCCGCACTGAGACTCAAGACGAAATCGTGCAGCCTGCTCGATTGTTCGAGACTATGGTCGAGGTGAACCGGGACGCGGCGACGATCGCTGGCGACAGGTCACGCTGGCCAGTGGCGTGTACCGGATCACCGAGCCGTTGCGCACGCTCTGTCCAAACCCGGCTGAGGCCTCGCGCCCTTCGGAGATACCTGGTGCTCGGTGGCGGCGCGCGATCGTTCCCGGAACGACAGGTGGTCTCTCCACCCTCATGCCCAGCGTGCGTGGCTTTTCCCTTCCCCGGATCCTGCTCGCGCAGCTGTCCTTTACCGGGTGGCCACTGCCGGGCGTGTTCGGTGAACTCCTCGCCGGGTGCATCTCCATGCTGGGCGTGCATCAGATCCGGGGAGCCTCGCTGATCAAGAGAACGCACATAACGGGGTGGGTCCGGTGACGGTCGAGCCGAGTGACCCCGCGCAAGTCACATGGGCTGCACCGTCGCCGGGTCGCTTGCCAGATCTCTAACCAACCCCGAGTGACCTCCAACCTCTTCCGGCCCTGCCCACTTGGCGGGGCCGCGCCCGTTTCAGGAGCTGACCATGACCATTGATCCCCGCATCGCCGAGCTCCTCCGCAAGCGTCGTGAGCAGGGGTCGTCATTGAATAGACGGTGCAGTCCAGCGCAAAAGCACTGGCGCGACGCTGAGCTGGGGGTAATGCTCCAGGTTTGACTTCAAGCGGCGTTGCGAGCGTTCGCCGATGACGTGAGTGTAGACCAGGGCGTAGCGTAGCCGAGCGCCGAATGACGGCGCTCGNGGTAATGCTCCAGGTTTGACTTCAAGCGGCGTTGCGAGCGTTCGCCGATGACGTGAGTGTAGACCAGGGCGTAGCGTAGCCGAGCGCCGAATGACGGCGCTCGTGGTTGTACCAGCGGTGAAAGTCCGGCATCGCCGTCCGGACATCGGTCATGGACTGCCAATCCTGGCGGAACGCGAACTGATACTTGTATGTCCGATTGAGGCGTTCAAGCAGCCCGGTGCCTCCCGGTTGGGAGACCTTGCAGCGCACCCAGCCGCCGTACTTCACGCAGCCCTGCTGAAAGAGGTCACTGGTAAAATCGCTGCCTCCATCACTCTGTACCAGGATGGCCTCGTGGTGTCCTTGAGCACGCAGCACGCCGACCGCTTCGTCAAGCGTCAGCTTGGCGAGGTGCATTGACAGACTCCGGACTACCCGACTGGCCAGCACGACCCGTGAGGTGACGTCCAGCACGAAGTAGATCCAGCAGACCCCATCTGGAAGCGACAATCGTGTCGCGTCAATCTGTACCCGTCGACCTTCAGGCCAGTCCCACGATGCGGAAACCTTCGGTGAAGGTTTCCGGGTCTTCCGGGGGAGCGGTGGATGGAGATGCAGCTCCCCCAGGGCCACGCGAATCTGGTGCAGGCCCATCTTTTCACCCTGGGCCTTGAGTTCCTGATACAGCAAGCGGTATCCGGAGGTGGGGTGTTGCAGCGCCGCCTGGCGCACCTTCTCGTAGAGGGCATCGCGTTGATGCTGCCTGGCACAGCGCGCCGGCGCGCTGTGCTGACGGTCCCGGAGCCGCCAGTACGGCACACCGGCGTACTGCGCGAACCGCCGCAGGCTGAGTTGGGGGCGGCTCTGCCAGAGAACGATCAGATCGTCCAACGTCAGAGCCGCCGCACTTTTCGCGAGATGTCGAGCTCCAGTTCCTTTTCCGCCAGGATACGTTTGAGACGGTCATTCTCGCGTTCCAGGATGCCACTCCCCTGGTCCTGTCGATCGCCAGCGAGGCGGGCACGGCCCGCCTCCAGAAACTGAGTTTTCCACGTGTGGATCAGGCTCTCATTGACCCCGTGTTGACGGGCCGCTTCCGCGACGCCGAGGTCTCCCCGCAGCACGCTCAGAACGATGGCTTCCTTGACGTCTGTGCTCCAGACTTTTCTCTGCTTTCCCATGGTGATCTCCAGTCTGCTCGTCCCTCGCATCACAAGGGTCAGGTTCTGGAAGTCATCTCTGGAGCATTACC